>CAYWWF010000100.1:0-7711 GCA_964461745.1 uncultured Oscillospiraceae bacterium
ATCTAGTGAAAAATCTGGGTATAATGGTATGTTATTCAAGTGGTGAACAAAACTGAAAAAGAAACGGGGCGTAAGCTGTTATCATACATGAGAAACATGAAATCAAAAAATCTAGTTTAACCTCGTCCGCCAACAGGATCGGTGTCCGCGATGCCGTCGCGGATGGAATCCTGCCAAACAGGGGCGCCGAGTACGACGCGCGGGATGCCCGCGGTGTCCATCCGGCGTTCGATGCGCCCGAAAGCGGCACGAAAGAGGATGTCGGCGACCGCGTCCGCGGCGTCGTAGCCACATTCGACGGCCAAGGTGCCGGAGGGCGTCAGGGCTTGCCGCCAACCGGCGGCCAGGGAGCGATAGAAACGAAGACCGTCCGCTCCGCCGTCAAGGGCGAGGCGGGGTTCAAAGTCCCGGACGGAAGACTCCAAAGTGGACCAGTCCTCTGTTCGGACGTAGGGCGGATTACAGACAATCAGATCAAAGTGCCCAAGCGTAGACGGCCAAGGAGAAAGCGCGTCAACGCTGACACAAGCCACGCGGGCCGACAGGTTTAGATGTCGGATGTTCCGACGTGCGACTTTGAGAGCGGCCTCGGAAATATCGGCCAGGACAACGCGGCAGCGTGGCACGTGGGCCGCGATGGCCAGACCCACACAGCCGGAACCCGTACAGAGATCCAAGACGCGCGGACTGTCCCCGGCCCGGGAGGCCAGTTCGATACCGACTTGCGCCAAAATCTCAGTGTCCACACGCGGAATCAGCACGTCCGGCGTGATCTTCATCGGCAGACCGTAAAACTCCCAGAGGCCGAGCAGATAGGCGATGGGCTTGCCCTGTAAGCGCAATTGCAGAAGCTCATGCATCTGCGATTCCTCTTCAGGCGGCACATAGAGGTGCGCGTCGCGAATGAGCGCGGCTTTGTCCTTACCTGTGACGTGCAGGAGCATCGCGCGCGCCTCCAATGACGCCATGGAGACTCCCTGCTCCAGAAGGGCCTGACGAATGTCCATATACAAGTTGTTGAACGTCTTGGCGATGGGGGTCACCTCCCGGCCCGGATGTTGAAGGGGGGTGGGCAACAGCGCGGCATTACCCAAGTGCTAATTCAATTGTTTTTACCCCAAACGTCTGTGCCCGCTTCAGCCGGGAGCACCTTTTTGAGCGCCAGTATGCCGACTTCGATCATCGAGTCGTCCGGTTCATTGGTGGTGATGTACTGCATCCACATGCCGGGACGGCGCAAGAGTTTCGTAAACCAGTTGTCGTATTTGCCAATCAAACGGTTGACTTCATAGCTCAAAGCCACGACAACCGGCAACAACAAGAGGCGTGAGGCCAGCCGCAGCCAGACATTTTCCAGCGGAAAGGCCAGAGAAAAAACCAAAATGCTGATGATGACCACAGTGAAAAGAAAACTGGTGCCGCAGCGCGGGTGGAAACGGGAGTAGCGGCGCACATTTTCCACAGTCAGCTCCGCGCCGTCTTCGTAACAGGCAATGGACTTGTGTTCCGCGCCATGGTAGCTGAAAACGCGGCGGATGTCTTTCATCAGCGACACAAGGATCATGTAAAGCAGCAGGATGACCAGACGGATGCCGCCCTCGATGAGACTGCGCCAGACGCCTTTGGGGATAATGGTATCAAACAGCGACGATAAGTACGCGGGCAGCAGCATGAAAATACCAACCGCGAGCACAATACCGAAGACCATGGAAACCGCAATCAGCGCTTTCTGCGCAAAGCCGGCGTCAGAATCCTTATCCTTGGTGGGCGCGGGCACGTCGGATGAGGGCGTCGGCTCCGATGGAGGAGCTTCCTCGGTCTTCGTCTGAGGCGATGCAACGGCTTCGGCATCGGGAGCCTCGGATTGCGACGGGGTGGGCATTGCATCGGCCTCGGTTTTAGATGTATCGTCTTTGGACGTTTTTTCCTCTTCCTCGTCAAGGGGATAGTGTTCGGCCGACCAAGCCAACGCTTTGGTGCCAAGGCGCATCGCGTCAACAAAGTTGACGACGCCGCGAATGACGGGCCAACCCAAAATCGGATGTTTATCCTTTGGGAGGTTCAATGGTTTTTCATCACAGACCAAACCCTCCGGCGCGCGCACGACCATGGCGACTTTGTCCGGGCCGCGCATCATGATGCCTTCGATGATGGCCTGTCCGCCGATCATGGTTTTGAGTTTCGGGGTGTTTTGTTGCTTCTTTTCGGACATGGCTTGTCCTGTCTTTCTCCGGCGATGTAACTGAAGTCATACCACGGGGACACAGATGCGCGCGGTCGCCGGGGCCAAAGCACAACTGCGCGGAAAATACGGGTGCCAGATGTGACAGCCGTTCGGCTCATTCTACCAAAAACGACGCAGAAAGGCAAGATGGCTTTTGTCGGAAGTGTAGAGAGGGGGAAATTGGAAGGGCAGGAGCACGCGCTTCGGTGCTCACCCACCGATGTGTAGGGGCAGGCGAATGGTCACGCAGGTCCCGACGCCGAGCTCGCTTTCGATGTCGAGCGAACCGTCATGCAACCGGACAATTTCATCGCTGACGGCCAGGCCGATGCCGCTGCCGCGCGCCTTGGATTTGCCCTTATAAAACTTAAACTTGACGTGCGGCAGTTCGTCCGGGGCAATGCCCTCACCATAGTCACGAATTCGGACAAACACGTCGTTCTTTTCCGCGTGGATGGAAGCGTCGATGCGGCGCCCGTCGCCGCCGTGTTTGACGGCGTTGTCGAGAACATTCAGAAAGACTTGTCGCAAACGGGCTCGATCTCCGTGGATCATCGGGATTTCTGTAGATTCATCGTAGTTGAGGAGTATGCCGTCGTGCGCCAGCTTGTCCATATAGAGATAGACAACTTCCTCAAACTCCGACCGAAGATCCATTTCCTCCATTTGCAACGTCATGCGCCCGCCTTCCATGCGCGTAAACTCAAGCAGCTCTTCAACCATTTTGGTCAAACGGCTGGCCTCTTTGAGCATGATGCGGATGCCCTTTTTGACTTCGGAGGCGTCTTTGAGGTCGGTTTGCAAGAGTGTTTCGCCCCAACCCGAGATCGCCGTCAGCGGTGTACGCAATTCATGGGAGACGCCGGAGATGAAGTCGTTTTTGATTTTCTCACTGAGACTGATCGCTGCAGACATATTGTTGATCGTATCGGTGAGGTCACCGATTTCATCGTCATATTTTTTCTCAATCTTAGCGCCGTAGCTACCCCCAGCAATTTTTTTGGCGATTTCGGTTACCTCACGCAAGGGTGTGATGATCGAGCGGATAAAAAACAGGTTGGAGATGGCCACGAAGGCGATGAGCACGATGCCAAATACAAACGCCATACCGCCGCTCATCAGAATTTGCCCGTCAACTTCGCTCATACTCGTGACATAGCGCATGACGCCGACAAGTTGGGAGCCGCCGTAAACAAGCGGTGCGGAGACCGACATCACGCGTTCGTGGCTCAATATGTCTTCACCCGTAAACGCCCGCAGCGTACCCGTTGTGAGAGCTTCGCGAACATCCGGGGTGCCGGGCATAAAGCCCACGGTGACGCTGGCGGTGGAGATATCAACACGGCCCAGTCTGTTGACAAATTGGAGCTCCAGCTTGTCCCGGTCGGTGAAATCTTCGGCGAAGCGTCGTGCGCCCTGATAAAACTCGTTGTAACTGGTATTGATGTAGTAACGGCTGAAGAAACCGGCGGTGGCAAGGGCGCGGCTTTCAAGGCTCGAACGCGCGCTGGTGGTATAGTAGTTGGCGGCCGCAATGGCGTAGGCGGTGATGCCGACCACAACAATCAAAAAGGCCAGGCCTAAGCTGTTGATCATCCAGCGGCGGCGGATGCCGTGGAACATAGGAAAACTCCTTTCGCGGGGTATTGCCCTAGCAGTTAAAAAGCCTCGCAGAGTTTTCCGCCATCGGCGGAAAAAAGATTTCATTGTTTTTCCGGCGACATGTGCGTCGGAAAAACACCATAACCCTCCGATTATCCTCAGAAAATCGGGGAACCCGGCCCGCAGGCCGGTGTCCGACTTTGTCGGAAAAACCAGCGTAGCGTTTTTCCGACAATAGACGTTTACACGCCCCACTTGTATCCGAAACCCCAAACGGTGGAGATATAAGTCGGGTTGGCGGTGTCGTCTTCAATCTTGATGCGCAAACGGCGGATGTTCACATCTACAATCTTGAGTTCTCCGTAATAGTCTCGGCCCCAGACACTGCGCAAAATGGATTCGCGCGACAGCGCCGTGCCCGGGTTTTCCATGAAGAGCTTCATGATCAGAAACTCAACCTGCGTAAACTTGATGCGCACGCCATTTTTTTCAATCGTGCGGTTTTTAAGGTTCAGTGTAAACGGGCCGCTGCGGATGATCTCCGGCTTTTCAACGGTTTTGCCGCCCAGACGGCGGTAGAGCGCGTCGACACGGGCGATGAGCTCGGTTGGGGAAAAGGGTTTGGTTACATAGTCGTCGGCACCGGTCATCAATCCCGTCACCTTGTCCATCTCGCCCGTGCGCGCGGTGAGCATGATGATGCCGGTGTCCGGGTAGTTGGCGCGGATGTTGCGGCAGACCTCAAAACCGTCGATGCCAGGCAGCATGATGTCCAGAATGGCCACAGAGATGTCCCGGTGGGCGTCGATTTTTTCCAGAGCTTCTTCGCCGGTTTCGGCCTCTACAACCTCATAACCGGCACGCTTTAAATTGATGACGACAAAACTGCGAATGCTGGACTCATCCTCTAAAACCAAAACCTTTTTCATGTCGTTGTCAGCTCCCCAGATATCCATTCTTTTTGTATCCACATCGTTTGCGCCAAAACATCCTGCTGGCTGATGGGATATGGGCCGATGACTTCGGCGGCGATGATCATGTCGGTGTGTATGAGTACGACAAAGCGCCCGGGTTTTTCAGCGAGTTCCGCGCGGCTGTCGCCCGTGAGCGTATAGATCGAAAGCACCTCTTCCAGGCCTTGACCGGTAAGGCTTTGAAGATAGAAAACCACGCGGCGTTCACTGGCCGAAATGTCGCGGCGCGCAATGGTCAGGCGGTCTTCCCAGGTCTCCGGCAAGGTAAAATACCAGCCGTCCGAAAAGTTGTGATAGGTGCTCATAACGCGGTTGACCAAACCGCTAGAGGCATAATTTCGCCAGTCAATGCGCCAAAACTGTTCCGTCGTCGCATCCTCTCCCGTATCCACAGGTGGAAGGGAGACGGGACGCGGTATATCGATGACATTGTCGTGATTGATGTCCATGGCGTAGACCAGCAAGGTGCGAACAGTTTCTTCGCTGAGTTTTGTACCGGGGTTTAGTGAGATGTTGACGAAAGTATCATTGATTAAGGTAAAGACATCTGTGACGAGTCCCGTGCTTTCGTATTGGCTGGCCACAAAAACCGCAGGCGCGCCGTCGGAAAGCTGGCCGGTTTTGACGCGTTGAATGGCCTCGACATTGCTGGACAATTCGGCTTGGGTCACAAGTGCCAATCGACGGTCTGCATAGACAAACAATTCGGCAACGCCGGTTTGTCCCGCGGCGTCGTGTTTGATGAGGACCACATCCAAAACGCCATCGCTGTTGATGTCACTAATGGCGTAACCCGAAAACGTATCCGAAAGCAGCAATTCTGCCGCGCCGTCCAACAGAGCATAGATCGTCAGCGCCTTGAGCACGCCGCCGCCGACCTGCCAACCGACGATGATGTCCAGCGCGCCAGACCCCGTAAGATCCAAATAGGTGATGCTATCGATGGCTTGGCCGTTGCCCTCTATGGTAAACCAGGGCGCGTAGCTGTCACCGTCTTTTTTAAAAATATAAATGTTCGGTTCCTGGTCGGCGCTCGGGCGCATAAAAACCAGAGCTTCTTCCTGACCGTCGCCGGTTAGGTCGATGGTTTGTACAGCCTGGCGATTGGCTCCGGAAACCGGAGAAGCAAAGCGGGCACCCGCAGACGTGAGTTTGTCAATTTGGCTTTGCAATTGCAAATAATCCTTTGGCTGGCGCGGCAACGCGAGCAAATCATCGCCGGAAACGGAGAAGCATCCGCCGAGCATAAGGGTCAAACAAAAACCCAGCAAAAGGGCCAAAGCTTTTTTCATGCCAACCATTCACCATCCTGCCAGTACTTCAACGACAAATCTTTTCCCCGCCGGTGGCGGTGAAAAGAATAATCAAACATCCTATTCTAGACGACCTAAAAAGTATTACGCTCTAGTATAACACAATTCGGAAACAAGCGACAAGAGGGAGGGTTAGCCGGAGGGGGCAAAAAGAAGAAAAATTTGGGTGTGTGAAGAATTGCAACAATGAAAACCACCGGGACAGTACTGTCCCGGTGGCAAAATTCAAAAGATATAAGGCGTCAGTTGGTGATGGTCGCTTCCGTGTCTTTGTCGAACAGATGAATTCTGTTGGCGTCGACGGCCACGGTGATAACGTCGCCGGCCTTGGCGGTGGAGCGCGGAGACACACGCGCGGTGAAACTGGAACCTTCACACTTCATGTACAGGTAAGTTTCGGAACCCATGAGTTCCACAACTTCCACAGACATTTTGACCTGGGTGTCCGGGAACTGCGAGAGGAACATTTCTTCGTCGTGCAGGTTTTCCGGGCGAACGCCCATGGTGACTTCGCGACCGGCATAGGCCAAAACCTCGGGTTTGCGGCCCTTGGCAGGAGGCAGTGCAATTTTAGATTTGCCAAACTTAAGGTAAGTAACGCCGCCTTCGTCCAAAACGGTGGCATCGATGAAGTTCATCTGCGGGGAGCCGATAAAGCCCGCGACAAACAGATTGTTCGGCGTTTCATAAAGCACCTGAGGTGCTGCAATTTGCTGAATGAAACCGTCTTTCATAACGACGATGCGCGTACCCATGGTCATGGCTTCCGTCTGATCGTGTGTAACATAAATGAAGGTGGTGGCCAGGCGCTGATGCAGCTTTGTAAGCTCCGTACGCATCTGGGCACGCAACTTGGCGTCCAGGTTGGAAAGCGGCTCGTCAAGCAGGAAGACCTTCGGGTTACGGACGATGGCGCGACCCAGCGCAACGCGCTGACGCTGACCGCCGGACAACGCCTTGGGTTTGCGATCCAAGAGATGTTCGATTTCCAGAATGCGCGCCGCTTCTTCGACACGCTCACGGATTTCGGCTTTCGGAATCTTTCTGAGCTTCAGACCAAAGGCCATGTTGTCAAACACGGTCATATGAGGATAGAGGGCATAGTTCTGGAAAACCATGGCGATGTCGCGATCTTTGGGCGGTGTGTCATTTACGCGAGCTTCATCAATGTACAAATCACCTTCAGAGATCTCTTCCAAACCGGCGATCATACGCAGGGTGGTGGACTTACCGCAGCCAGAAGGACCGACAAGGATGATGAATTCTTTGTCGGCAATCTCCAAATTGAAATCGGAAACCGCGACAACATTGCCGGGGTAACGCTTGTACACACTGGTAAGGTTAAGACTGGCCATGTTACTACCTCCGCACATCAGTAATCACTACACGGACATTATAGCACAGTGAATGAAACCGCGTATATACTCGGAATCCACAAAGATTTTGGAAGCGTTTGTACATTCTGCAACATAAACTGGTATAGATATCGTGCATCCAATCTAAGAAAAACGAAACAATGTGCGTTTAAATTTTGCAGTATGGCGGCAATTTTTAAGAAACTATGAAAGAATTGTTTCGTATTTACGAGCCTTACAAGC
>CAYWWF010000101.1:0-7693 GCA_964461745.1 uncultured Oscillospiraceae bacterium
CCCCTGACGGATACCGCGTTTGTGTTTTATTCGAGATTCGGGGCAGAAGTTGCGCCGATTTCTTGGCGGTATATCGACGTGGACGCATCCGCGCTCGGTAGTCATTCGATCACGGGGGATGTCACAATCCCCGAGGGATATTTCTATGACGGCGAGCTGACCGTGACAACGACGGTGGTGGTTTACGACCCGGAAAACCCGCCTGAACGGGTGATCAACGCGGTGTTTCGAATCCGTGACCAAATTGTCCTCCCGCTTGGTCTCAGTGACGAGGAACTGGCAGTGTGCATGAGTGAGATTTACGAGAAAGCCCACATAAGAACCAACAACAACCGAAGCCTATCCTGCGACGTCCATTTTGACGCGTCCCTGGTAGATACCCAAGAGGTGGGCACCTACTATCCGTTCACGCTGGATTTGCCTCCCTATGTGTCTACAGAAGGACTTGATTCCGCGACATTTATGGCGTTGCACGTGATGAAGCCGGACGAGGTGAGCTTAGGAGGGCTTGGGTTTGATCCTGTAGCCGGATACATCTATTGCTATTGGATTCAGGAGATCAGCAAGCCTGAACTCTGGATTTCGGTGGACGATGGGCCCTTTGTGGCGGACGAAGACGCGGAATACCCGTGCGGCGAATTTTTCTACAGCAACCTGGAGGAGATCCCGCTCTACAATGGCTTGTCCATTTTTGTCCCGGATTTGGAGACTGGCCATGTCTATACGTTTGAGTTGCGTTATGAAAACGACGGATACTCTACAGACCGGCTGAAAGTAGATATGACCGGTGGGTTGCCTTATTTCAGCCTGATCGGGGGCGATCGCTACGGCTATGACCGCGATCCGAACAAGCCGCCAACAGATGACCTTGGCACGAAGCCCCCGGAATCCAATGGCGGATTGTCAACAAATCGGCCCCGAAAAGAGGAAGGTGTCACGCCTCCGCCGCCGGAGGACTTGAAAAAGACCGATCAACCGGAAGACAACATCCCGGTTCAAAACGAGAGCGAAATCGAGCCGGAGGACACGGCGCCGGTGCCCGATGTCCTATGGCCACTCGAAGGGGAGACGTCACAGCAAGACAATATTCCTCCCGAGGTGATACCGCTTACGGTACAGTCACCCGATTTGCCAAACACACAAAAGCCTGGTCGACTGCCGATCCCCGCCACTGCAAACGGAGAAGAACCATGCGAGACCCCGACCCCTCCAGATGTGGGGGACAAACATACCGACATACCCGGTGTTCCTTCGCTTGGTATGTCCCTAAAGCTGAGTGAGGCCGTTTTGTCACAAGATGATTTCGCCATCATCAAACCAATAAAACCCGGTTTTTTAGATGAACCGGCCCCCCCGCTGCCCATGACTCTACCCGTGGTGTTAGGGGGCGTTGCGGGCCTATCCGGAGTGACATATACTTTCTTCAAACGTCGGCGGGTCACTTCATGATCCCCCGCAAATTTGCGCGGCAAGTATTTTTGCTGATGAGCCCCCTTTGTCTGTCCGCCTGTGTGTTCATACTCTGCTACAACTTAGATAATAAATATACAAAGACCACCCCGCCGATCCAAAACGGGGTGGTCATGCTGGACGAATGGACGTTTGCGCAGACGCCTTTTGTTCATCTCACTTACGGCTGGGCGCTTTATCGTGATGTTTTGCTATCACCCGAGGATTTTCCAAACCAATTGCCCTATGAGGAAATCTTTATCGGACAATACCCGGGATTTGAGGCAGACAGCGCAAGCCGTAAGCACCACGGTAGCGCTAGCTATCGTTTGCGTCTGGAACTCCCGCCGGAAACGCAAAGCTATATGCTGGAGCTACCTGAAGTTTTTTCGGCCTTCGTGCTCTATGTAAACGGTGAGCCGCTTAAGCAGCTCGGGGAGCCTGACCCCGAACAGTATCGGCCTTTGACCAAACTCACTTCCGTGACCTTTCGCGCTGGGGGGAGCCTTGACATTTTGCTGGCCGTTACCGACCACTCCGGTTTTTACAGCGGACTGACCTATCCGCCCGCGTTTGGGACGCCTGACGCCGTTACCCGTTTGCTTACCAATCGCTTTGCCTTGCGCATGATCGTTTGTGTCCTTGCGATTGCGCTCGGCTTGTTTTACCTGATTACCGGTTTATTGTCTCGCCGAAATTGCAAAAGCGTGCTCTTTGGCCTGATGTGCTTTTGTTTTACAGGCAGTGTCTGTTATCCCGTTGCCAAGACGCTGTTTGCGGTGGGCCCTATCTGGTCCGGGATCGAAAACTTCTGTTTCTGTGCCATGCTGCTGCTCATTGCGCTGATCGGTGGCAACATAACCGGCGCGCCCCGAAAGGCGGTGATAGGGGCCGCTGTTTGCGGTGGCGCTGTGTGCGCCGTATCCGCCCTATCGCCTTTGATTGCCACTAGCGCTTTGTCGCTGCTTTACGCCTATTCCACCCTGATGGATGTCTATACTTGGGCTCTGGCGCTCTTCCTGACTGCCTTTGCTCTGCGTGGAGTGGGTCGGACGGGGGTTCATAGTGGGCTGATTCTCCAGGGCATTGTGGTGTTTGACTGTGCGCTCATTATGGACAGGTTGCTGCCGCGTTTTGAACCCATTTCTTTTGGATGGTTTGCCGAAATCGCCGGGGCATTCCTGGTGGGCTGCTTTGCGGTGGTGCTCACCCGGGAGACGGTTTTGCAAGCCCGCGAAAAATTGCGGCTTGAGACCCATATAGAGCACATGTTTGGACTTTTGGATATGCAGCGGCGTTACTATCCGGTATTGCTCGCGCAAATCGATGACGCCCGCGCGGCCCGGCATGATTTGCGACATCACATGCGGTTGATTCGAGAGTTCGCGGCGGCGGGCCATCTTTCGGAGCTGACCGACTACCTGACGGAATATAAAGCCGACGCAGAACGTGAAACTACGCTTTCCTATACACAGCACTATGTAACCGATACACTGCTGCGGCACTTTGTGACCTTAGCCGAAGAAAAGCAGATTCGCTTTGAAGTGAAGGCGGATTTGCCGGAAGCGTTCGGGGTGCCCGACACGGAGCTTGCCATTTTGCTCAGCAACCTAATGGAAAACGCGCTGGAAGCCTGCGCAGGTGTACCGGCGGAGGAAAGATTCATTGCTGTCGCCATCCGCCTTTGGCAGAAAGACCTGTATATTTTGGTACGCAACAGCTTCGATGGACATATCCGAAAATCGGAAGGGCGTTTGCTGTCCCGCAAAGGGAACAGCAGAGAGGGCATCGGCCTTACGTCGGTGCGAGCCACCGCCCTCCGACTGGGAGGTATGGCGGTGTTTGGCTCGGAAAACAATGTATTTACGGCCAAGGTGAGTGTGCGCGCTTTTTCGTCCCCTGAAGAAAAAACACAGGAGAAAACCTATGCGGATCGCCATTTGTGAGGATATCCCGAAGGATACCCGGCGGCTTGCCGACATGCTTAAGCGGTATGAACTGGAGAACCGGCTTGAACTTACCATGGATGTATTTGAAAACGCCGAGGCGCTGCTTGACGCGTTTGTGCCTCAGCAATATCAGATACTCTTTATGGATGTGTACTTGGGTGGGCTTACCGGTGTGGAAGCCATCCGGGAGGTTCGAAAGCGCGATGAGGATTGCGCCGTCATTTTTATCACAACCAGTGAGAGCCATGCCGTGGAAGGTTTTTCGCTCCGAGCCACACATTATCTGATAAAGCCGGTTGAATATGACGCGCTGTGCATAGCCATGGAACGGTGCAAGGACCAGGTGAACCGTTTTGCGCGCTATATTGAAGTCATGGAAAACCGGGAGAGCGTGCGAATTAAAATGCGGGACATTCTTTACGCGGAAGTTTTTAAGAACTACTGCGTGATTCACACCACAGGGGGCGACATTAAGGCGTACATGACGATTGACGCGCTGGCGGAAAAGCTTGGGGGTACGCCCTATTTGCGCTGCCACAGAAGCTTTCTAGTGAATTTACGACGGGTGACAGAGCTTCGAGACAACGAGTTTTATTTAGAGGGCGGCGGTATCGTTTGTATCAGCAAAGCGCTGAAAAATGAGGCGAAAAAGGCCTATCGCGCGTTTTGTTTTGCTCTCGCGGATGAGGGCGGTGTGTTTTAGGGTATTAGACCAGAAAATTTTGTAGAAACAGGAAACCGGCTGACGGAAGGATGTCCGTTAGCCGGTTTTGACAGTAATAATGCTTCTATGAGAGATGGCCGGAGCGTGTTTTGCTCCACTTCCATTTTCACAATTTAAAAATTTTTCAAAACCCCATTGACATTGACGTTACGTAGTGGTTTATACTTGTCTCGTGAGGTGATGACAAGTGGAATACACGATTCTTACATTGGCTAGGATGTCGGGGGTTAGCACTCGAACACTTCGATACTACGACCAAATTGGATTGCTCTGCCCGGCAAGAGTGTCCTCAAACGGATATCGAGTGTATAGGAAAAATGAGGTTGACCTACTGCAACAAATACTCCTTTATCGTGAGCTTGGTGTGCCGCTTACAAAAATCGGCCAAATCCTGAGTGCGCCCGATTATGATAAGCGAAAAGCGCTTGCGGGACATTTGTCCGAACTTTTAGAGCGAAAGAACAAAATCGAAACGCTGATTGACAATGTTACAAAAACAATCAGTGCCTTAAAAGGAGAAACATATATGAACGACAATGAAAAATTTGAGGGGTTTAAGCAAAAGTTGATCAGTAACAACGAAACCGCTTACGGCAAGGAAGTTCGCAGTAAATACGGTGACGATGTCATCAACGCTTCCAACACTAAACTCAAAGGTATGAGCGAGGAGCAGTGGGAAAAAGCAGAAGATCTCCGCATTGAGTATGAGCATTTACTCAAATCAGCATTTGAACAGGGCGACCCTGCAAGTGCTGAGGCGCAAAAAGCCTGTGACTTGCACCGACAGTGGTTATGTATCTTTTGGAAGGACGGAATTTACTCTAAGGAAGCGCACAGAGGCATGGCTGATATGTATGTTTCCGATGACCGATTTACGGCATACTACGACAAAATAGCGGCCAACTGTGCGGAGTTTTTGCGAAAGGCTATCCATATCTATTGCGCGTGAAAGGTAGTATATCGCCATATCGTTATTCTACCTAAAACACAAAAAGCTGTCAAACAACGTCGACAGCTCAGAAAGCGTTAATAAAGCAAGGAATAGGCGGTATTTATATGCGAAAATCCGAGCAATCAAGGCGCGCATACAACAAACAAGCACAGGATTAGCTCGCCGGAGGGTAGATGTACAAAACAGTCATTGATAATATACAGATTGTACGAGGTGCAAAAATGACCAAACGTGAACTCATCGACTACTGCCTAACCTACCCCTCCGCCTATGAGGATTATCCCTTTGACGAAACCACCGCCATTATTAAACACAGCGGAAACGGCAAGATGTTTGCAGCCATCGACGAGCTGCGTTTAGGCAAGCTGTACATCAGCCTAAAGTGCGACCCCATGAGAGCGGATTTTTTACGCAGTGCCTATGGGAGCGTGGAACCGGCATGGCACTTTAATAAAGCCCATTGGAACGGCATAATCGTAGATGGTGATGTGCCAGAGCAGGAGCTCCGCGAGATGATACAGCACAGCTTTGACTTGACAAAGCCGAAGGGGAGGAAGTTAAAATGATGGAGCAAAGGCTTGCGCCCTTTCTCACCTTTAACGGAAGCGCAGAAGAGGCCATGCGGTTTTACGCCGCCAACCTACCGGGTGCCGAAATATGAAAAACATCGTCATTACAGGCTCGACTCGCGGTATCGGTCTTGCGATGGCCGAGGAGTTTTTGCGCGCCGGGTGCAGTGTCACCCTGTCCGGGCGGGGTGATGCCTTGCCCGAGGCGGCACGAACCCGCCTGTCCGGCTTTTCAAAGCGGTTTATCTATGTCCCCTGCAACGTGCAAAGCAGGGAGAGCTTGCAAAATCTATGGGACAAATCCGCCGCCAAGTGGAGCTATGTTGACATCTGGATAAACAACGCCGGGCAAAACGCGCCGCATAAGCTTTCTTGGGAGACCGGTGAACGCTACACGCAAAACATCATAAACACCAACATTACCGGTTTGATTTTCGGCTGTCAGGTGGCGGCGGAAGGCATGATTAAACAGGGCGGCGGCGCGATTTACAGTATGGAGGGGCTTGGCTCCAACGACATGATTCAAAACAAAACCATCCTCTACGGCACCACCAAACGCGCCTTGACTTATTTCATGCAGGGTTTGGCGAAAGAGCTTGAGTGCACAGGGGTCATCGCCGGGCGGCTTTCGCCGGGCATGGTGTTGACCGATTTCATCACCAAAGACCCGGACGGCGGCGAGAGTGATGTAATAGCCGACCCGAGGTTTAAGAAGCTCTTTAACATCTTGGCTGACACGCCCGAGACGGTGGCAAAGTTTTTTATTCCCGAAATCCTGAAAAACACCAAAAACGACAAGCACATCGTCTGGCTGACAAACACAAAGGCCGCCCTGCGGTTCATGACGGCGGGTGGGCGGAAGGACAGGCTCATCAAATAACGGGAGGGTCATTATGAGCAGCTTTAAGGACTTGCGCATAGTGGATAATTTCTATCAGACCTCGGCGTTTTTCCCCATGCCAACCATCCTAATTGGTACGTTGGACGATGACGGCAATACCACGCTGGGAGCCTATTCGCTGTGTTTTCCGTATTATATCGCCGGAAAAGAGTATTACGCCATGCTTTTGGAGTGCCGCAACTCATCAAACACCGCGCAAAATCTCCTAAAGCGCGGGTCCTGCTCATTGAACTTTATAGAGGATGGCAAGGCGGACTTTAGAGAGACTGTGCGTCTCGGCTTCCCCGGTGAAACGTCCAAAGAAAAGATGAAAGATTGCAAATTTACAATGGAAACGGGGCAGGCAGAGGGTACGCGCCCGCTTGTGCTGAGGGATGCCTACCAAGTGTTTGAATGTACTTGGGACAGCTCTCTTGAAAGCGCGTTTGAGGATAGTGCGCGCATAGGGCAGCTCGACGGCATCGACCCTCCCTACCGCAATTTTAACGGCATTACCAGCAAGTTTGGCTGTCATTTTATCCTCAAAATTGATAAAATACTCATGAAAGAGCGGTTTTACAACGCCATTGTAAACGGCGTATCTGCAGGAACTTTTCCCAAGGTACCGGTGGATTACGGCTATCGCGATTCGACAAACTTTTGGTACACCCGCTTTCGCCGACCGCTTGCCATGAAAATTCCAGCGGGAAAAGAAAGCGACATCCAAAGCGTCATATACGCCGCAAACCGCACCGACCCCACGGTGCAGTTTACCGAGGAGGCCTGCGCCATGTTGACCAAGGTGCCGCGCGTGTTTCTCAAAGTGGCGCTGAGGGGCTGCGTCGACTGGGCCAAAGAAAACGGGGTGACACTGATAACGCCCGAGCATATGAAAATCATCAACGACAAGCGGTCAAAGGAAAAACGGTAGGGTACTGCGGGGTGTGTAATTGAGGGAAGGCCGGAGTAACAAAGATGATTTATTTTTTGTGACGGGATGAAAAATGGTGATGGATGGTGTGGAAATGATCACAGGATACTACTGCACAAACATTTTTTCTGAGCAGGCGAAAGAACTTATTGCGTTTTATAGACAAACATTAGAAATACCCTTCATTAAAACCGATGATGACGATTCAAATGGGGTTTATTTTGGCTTTATAGAAAACG
>CAYWWF010000102.1:0-7629 GCA_964461745.1 uncultured Oscillospiraceae bacterium
GCGAAAATTCAGAGCCTGGGGATCTCCGGCCTTTCAGGTTATCCGGTCTCCGTCGAGTGTTTCCTTTCGGGAGGACTGCCGTCATTTGACATCGTTGGGCTGCCAAACGCCGCCGTGCGCGAATCGCGCGAGCGTGTCCGCGCGGCCATCAAGGTGACCGATATGGCGTTTCCCGCCTCGCGCATCACCGTGAATCTCGCCCCGGCCAACACAAAGAAAGAGGGCGCGCAGTTTGATCTGCCGATCTTGCTCGGCATCTTGGCGGCCTCTGGGGAGCTGCCGCAACCCGACCCGCATTCGGCCTTTCTTGGCGAGGTGTCACTCGAAGGCTCGCTGCGCCCAGTGTCCGGCATATTGGCGATGATCTTGGCCGCACCCGAAGCGGGCATCCGCGAGGTCTTTGTACCCGAGAGCAACGCCGGGGAGGCAGCCTTGGCGCGCGGCGTTGTGATTCGCCCCGTGAAACACATTCGGCAGCTGATCCAACATCTGACCGGCGGGCCGCGCCTGCCGGAAGTGAAACCGATAGAGCCTGTCATGCAATCCGACGGGGTGCCGGATTTTTCTGACGTGCGCGGTCAGGAAAACGCCAAACGCGCGCTCGAAATCGCGGCCGCGGGCGGCCACAATGTGTTGATGATCGGTCCGCCGGGCACCGGCAAATCCATGCTGGCCCGGCGCATTCCGTCGATTTTGCCGCCGATGACCTATGAGGAAACCGTGCAGTGTACGGTGATTCACTCGGTGGCCGGGCTCACATGTGCAAGGAACCCAATGCTCACGCAGCGGCCCTACCGCAGTCCGCACCATACGGTTTCGGGCGCGGGGCTTACGGGCGGCGGTATGCAACCGCGCCCCGGGGAGATCTCGCTTGCGCACAATGGTGTGTTGTTTTTGGACGAGCTGCCCGAGTTCAACCGCGCTGTGCTCGACACGATGCGCCAGCCGATGGAAGAAGGCGTTGTGAGCATCACGCGCGCGGCCGGGCATCATGTGTATCCGGCGCAGTTCATTTTGATTTGCGCGATGAACCCCTGCCGCTGTGGCTGGTATGGGCATGAGTCGGGGCGCTGCCGTTGTGCGGAAGCCTCTGTGCAGCAGTATCAGAGCCGCGTATCCGGCCCATTGCTCGATCGGATGGATCTGGTGGTGGAGGTGCCGTTGCTGACCTTTGCGGAACTCGGGGGGCTTTCCGAAGGCGAGCGTTCGGAATCGATTCGGGATCGTGTCTTGGCCGCCCGCGAGGTGCAACGGACGCGCTTTTCGGCACCGCGCTGCAACGCGCAAATGACGCCCCCGGAGCTGACAGAGGCCTGCCCGCTCGACGACGAGAGTCAGCGGTTTTTGCAGCGCGCGTTTGACCGTTTGGGGCTCACCGGGCGGGGATATCACCGTGTGCTCAAAGTCGCGCGCACGATTGCCGATCTTGAGGGGGCGGACGCTATACGCCAGGAACATCTGGCCGAGGCGGTACAATTCAATGGCCGGGAGGCCCTGGACGCGAGACGATAGAGGGAAAGAATCCCCGAGTATGGACACAAGCGCAGGGGTAGGCCGTGGACGGGGACCATTGTGCGCTGTTGTCACTATGGAATCCTCCAAATTTTTCTCATTTTCTGCAGAAAACGGACTTGTCAAGCAAATCGTTTTGTGTTACACTTGTGTTCCGGTCTGCTTTTGTGTCCGCGTCTGTGTTGCGCGCGGGAATTGAGACCAGGGCATTTTATCTAAATGCGTGATAAAATTTTTGGATTGGCCGTGCGGCGTATCCCTGCGGGGCAACTGCACAGAGCCAAGGTAGCAAGGCCGACTGTTGGGCGTTGCTATATACCACCTGGGAGGCTTTGGCGACTATGTCAACCTTGAAAACGGTCATGTTAATTGTTCAGGGACTTTCCGCCGTCTTTTTGATCGCGGTCATTCTGTTCCAGTCCGGCAAGCGTTCCGGTCTGTCCGGCTCGATTGCCGGTGCCGCGGACACCTTCTTGTCGAAGAACAAAGCGCGTACGATGGACGCCACCTTGGCCCGAATGACCAAATGGGTGGCCCTGTTGTTCGCCGCCCTGACGCTGGGGCTCAACGCTGTGACCGCGTAATCTCTTCCTCTTTGATGCAAAAGGCCGTGGGGGTTTCCCTTGGCCTTTTTCTGTCTTTCACCAGGAGGGATAGCCTATGAAAATCGGTCTTACGACTCCGCCGCCGCCGACCACCGGTGCCGCGCCGTCCGCCGTGCCGTTCAAAACGGGGGATGCGATTCGTGCTGAAGTGGTCTCTGTCGAGGGGCGCAATTTGACCTTAAAAACCGCCGACGGCGTGGAATTTACCGCCCGGAGCGCCGCAGAGTTGCCGGTGCGTCCGGGCGATATGCTTCCCTTGACCGTCACGGGCCGCAGTGGGAACACCGTACTCGTCGAGCTCGAGCGCGACGGGGCCGCCGCCCAACTGAAGCAGCTGAACCTGCCGGTGACTCCGCAGAATGTGCGCGCGATGGCTGCACTCATGGGCTCAAGCCTCGAGCCGACAGCCCGGAATATGAAACAGGTACTCTCCGCGCTGGAGTCCCATCCGACGTTGAGTCCGGAACAGGCCGTCTATTTGATTGAAAACAAAGTGCCGCTCAATGCACAAAATGTCGCGCTGTTTTTGCAGCTGGAGCGACAGGAGCTAAAATTGGGCAGTCAGCTTTTGGATTTGGCCGCTCTCTTGACGGGCGATGACGCGTTGCCTGCGCCGGGGGCCCAAACACCGCCCAATGCGGGTGTGTCTGTGCTGGATTTGCCCGCAGGGAACGTCACGGAGGCCGCCGCGATGCCGCCCGCTGTCGCCGAAGAGCCAACAACGGCGACGCCCGTACCGGGGCAGCCCGCGCCGACCGCGCCGGAGACTGCGCAGCCCGGTGTGCCGGGTGGCGCGCCATCTGTGCCCGCTGAAACGGCGGGACAGGCAAACGCCGCGCCGGGACAGCCACCCGCCGCGCCCGCCGCGCCGGGGACACCCGTGCCGCCGACCGTGCCGGAGGGACAAAACGCCGGGGCAACGCCCAACGTGAATGCCGCCGCGCCGGATCAGGCCGCCGCCAATCCCGCAACCGGGGAAGCCTTGGCGGGACAAGCACCCGGTACCTCCGGTGCGCCCGGAACGCCCAGTGCGCCAGCTACGCCCGGAACGCCCAGTGCGCCAGCTACGCCCGGTCAGGTCCCCGGTCAGGCCGCGCCCACGACAACCCCGCCCGCCGGGCAGACGCCCGGTGTCCCCGCGCAGACCAACACGCCTGTCGCGGCGCCTGCGCCGGGGGTAACCGCCGTGCCCGTGGGGCCGACCGAGGCCGGGGTGTCGGGCGCGCAACAAGTTATGGGCAATGCCGAGGCCGCCGCGGCGGCGCAGTCCGCCGTGCCGGGCGCGCCCGGCGAGAACAGCGCGCTGTCGCAACTGCGCCGTCAGGTTGGCATGTTGTTTACCGAGATTCGCCGTGAGAGCGCCGGGGAGCTGCCGCGCGCACTGAGCGCCGAGCGCCAGCTTCAAAACTTGCAGGAGACCTTGGCGGCTGTGAGTCGGGAGGCCGAAACGCTGCCCGCCGCCGCGCGGGAGGCTGTGCTGTCCACGGTCAAGGACATCGCGCAGACACTGGGCATGACACGGCAATTGAGTCAGGTCTCGGCGTTTGTGCAGCTGCCCGTCATGCTGCATGACAAGCCCACCACCGCCGATCTGTACGTCTTTGCCGACGACAAAAAGAAGAAAATCGACCCGCAGAACGCGTCCATGTTTCTGTCGCTGACCACCGCGCACATGGAGCGCGTCGAGGTCTTCGTCAAAGTCATCGGCAAGAATCTGGAGACCGATTTTTCGCTGAACACCGACGAGGCCGCGCGCTTTTTCCAGGGGCACGGCATCGAGCTCAGCCAGCTTCTTGAGGCGCAGGGGTATCGGCTCACACGCGCATCTTTTGCGCGGCAGAAGGAAGTTCAGGGGCCCGTGGAGGTGCGCCAGGCGATGTCGAAGTTTACAAAGCGCTACCGCTTTGATCAGCAGATTTAGGGCGACACCGAGGCTGCCATAAAATTGCCGAAATGTACACCAATCTTGTCCAAAAGTGGGGAACCAAATATGGCCAAAGATCGTCCAAGAATTCAGCCCCCTTCCGGGCCGACGCCGGAGCGCCCTGTCGCGCCGGTGAACCCCGCGTCCGGAGACGAAAAACCCATCACCGAAGCCGTTGCGCTGCACTACGACCCCGACAAAGACGACGCGCCTGTGGTGGTGGCCGCCGGCAGCGGACATGTCGCGCGCCGCATCGTGGAGACCGCGCAGGAGAGCGGCGTGGCCATACAGAAGGATCCGGAGCTTGCGCACGCGCTGAATCTGCTCGGACTTGGCAAGAGTGTGCCGCCGGAGCTCTACGTGGTTGTCGCGCAAATTTTGCTCTTTGTTTCGGACATGGACGGGGCGTATACGGAGTAACGCTGCGGCATGTGGCGCTGAAACTCTTTACAAGTTGTGTTTATTGATTTGAGATATACAAAATGACATCATAGTTTCTGCGCCCGAGGGAAGAGCCCAGGGTATCATCGAAGGAGAAGGAAGGTTTTATTATGCGCCGCCGCCGTGTTCGGAATGTCTCTTGTTTGCTCTGTGTTTTGTTGTTGCTCACGTTGCTCGGCGGCCTTGTCCCGGCCACGCCGCCGGTGCTACATAAAACAGTCTATCGAAGCTTTGCCGCGGCACCCGTACTTGTGGCGGAGGAAGCGCCAGCGGTGGCAACGCCCGGCTCCGGCGCGGGCGACGCGGCGCGGGCGACAAACGGCGTCCGGCTTGCGTCTTGGGACGCGATGAAAACACCCACGGGCGTCTCCTCGACGCAGCTTGCGGGCGTCACACCGGGGCTTGTGCTGGCCCCCGTATCGGCCGGGCGGCTCTATGACGAATACGCGGTATCCTACCATCTGGTGGAGCGGCTTCGCGCGGGCGGCACGTCGTTGCGGTTTTTGTACGCGGGCGAGCCCGATTACTATGCCATCATTGACCTTGTGAATATGGTCTATCCCTATTACTTCTGCCTCGACATCGACATCATTTCCGGCAAGACCAATACAATTGACATCTCGGTACGCTTGTTCTCCGACGCGGAACAGCGGCAGCAAGAGGCGCTGGCTCGGGAGATCGTCGCCAAGATCATCACGGCGCAGGACACGCCCGCCGAGCGTGTCAAACGCATCCACGACTGGATCGCGGCGAATGTGGCCTATGACTTTGACTACGGCGCGCACGGCGACAGGCCGTTTACGGCCTATGGCGCGTTTACGTCGGGCTTGGCCGTCTGCGCGGGGTATACCGATGCCTTTACGCTGATGGCTCGTGCCGCGGGGCTTACAGCCATTCGCATAAACGGGTTTGCGGCGACTTCGACTTCCGATGAGGGCCACGCCTGGAACGCCGTGTTGCTTGACGGCAAGTGGCAGTATATCGACGTGACCTGGGACGACACCGACAGCATCCGCCGCCCCTCCGACCGGGGTTCCGAGAAGATTGTATACGACTATTACTTAATCTCCAAAACCGAGATGGACAAAGAACACAAGCCCAGCGCGGAGTTTGAGCGCTTTGTCTACTATGTGAATCCCGAACGGAGCGATGCGGCCGATGTGCTGCGCGATTTAGGGTTGTTCCAGGGCAGCGCGACCGGTTATCGGCTCAAGAATGTGCCGACGCGCGCAGAGGCCGCCGTGATGCTCACACGCCTGCTGGGCCGTGAAGAGGAAGCCCTTTCGCAAAACCTCTCGCACCCGTTTGCCGACGTGCCCGCCTGGGCTTCCGCGCAAATCGGTTGGCTGTACGCCAATGGGCTTGCGCAGGGCACCGGCGCGACGAAATTCACGCCGAACAAGCCGGTGACTTTGGCGCAATACTTGACCTTTATCTTGCGCGCGTTGGGCTATGCCGACGGCAAAGATTTTACCTATGAGAAAGCCGCTGCATTTGCCAAAACCAAAGAATTGTTGCCCGCAAGCCTTGAAAAAGCTCTCGGTGCGCGCCCGTTTTTGCGCGCGGATCTTGTGACGTTGAGCTTTACGGCGCTGGGCCGTCCCATGGCCGCCGGTGGGGAAACGCTGGTGCAGGCCTTGGTGACACAGGGGGCCGTTGCGTCGGACGCGGAAGCGCGCCTGCGGCAAATCACGCTGTTGCCGTAACGCAGACCTAAAAGCGAAGGGATGTTTTGATGAGGACGATTCTCTGTTTCGGAGATTCCAACACGCACGGTTGCAATCCCGCGTTTGTCGGTGATCCCTGTACGCGACCAGGCCCACAGGAACCCACGCCGCGCTTTGGCCCGCACGAGCGGTGGACTGGTGTGTTGGCCGACAATTTGGGCCCTGAGTATCGCGTGATTGAGGAGGGCTTGCCCGGACGAACCGCCACATATCACGATGCCGCGGAGCCCTTTAAGACGGGTCGGGACGCGCTTTTGTCCTGTCTGCTCTCTCATGCGCCGGTGGATCTGTTGATCCTCATGCTCGGCACAAACGATTTGAAGGGGAAGTGGGAGCCCACGTTGTCGGTCTTGGAGCGGGGCCTGAACGACCTGATTCAAACGGCAAAAAATCCGGAGTTTTGGATCGGCGGTCGGGTTGGTGAGATTCTGCTGATGTCGCCGCCACCCATTCACGAGGGTCTACTACAAACGAAAAACTACAATCTGTTTGACGAGCAAAGTTTGGCGCTGTCCAAAACGTTGGCCGCTCGGTATCAAGACATCGCCGCGCAGCAGAGAATCCATTTTCTGGACACCGGACGGTTTGCTGAAACGTCCGAGCTGGATGCCATCCACATCGATGCGGAAGGCCATAAAAAGATGGGGCTTGCGATTGCGCAAAAGGTCAAAATGATTTATACTCAAGGTGAAGGCTGAGCAACACCGCGCCGCACCTGATTTGCGTGGTGCTGCCGCAAGCTGCATTAAGCTTGCGTGATTTGCATAGTTCGTGAGAAACATCATGGGGGACGAATCGGTTTTCGTTCCCCATGGTTATTCATTTTTTGTGTTTGTGCCGCTATGTCGATAAAAATTTTTATGGAGGTAGCTATGAACATCCTCCAGCAACTGCTGATTGCCTGTCCGCTTGTCTTTTTGGCCGGTTTTGTTGATGCGGTTGCCGGAGGTGGGGGTATGATCTCGCTGCCGGCCTATTATATGGTTGGGTTGCCGCCGCATTTGGCGTTGGGGACAAACAAAATGTCCTCCAGCGTTGGGATAGTTTTTTCAACGGCCACATACTTACGCGGCGGTTTTGTATTGAAAAAGATCATTCCGGTTTCCGTCGCGGGTGCACTGCTTGGCTCGTGGATCGGCGCGCGCTGCGCGCTTTTGTTTGATGAGCAGATTTTGCGCTGGGTGATGGTGGTGTTTGTCCCGGTGCTGGCGGTCATGACCTTGCTGAAAAAGGATTTGTTTGCTCCGGCGGAGCGGAACTTGCCGCCCGTAAAGGAGCAAATCATCACCGCTGTGATTGCGCTGGCCATCGGCTGGTACGACGGCTTTTTTGGTCCGGGTGCTGGCATGTTTCTTGTGCTGCTGTTTGTCGGTGTGTTGCGGCTCAACCCGATCATGGCCAGCGGAAACGCCAAGGTTGT
>CAYWWF010000103.1:0-7586 GCA_964461745.1 uncultured Oscillospiraceae bacterium
CAGGTGGTTAGAGCAGTCGGCTCATAACCGATCGGTCCCGGGTTCGAGTCCCTGAAGGCCCACCAACTTTACTCAAAAGCTGTCTGATGGAAATCGGACAGCTTTTGAGACTTTTAGGGACAACGTTTCTGTCGTCTTTTCCAGGAATCAGGGCATACTAATACCCATAATTATATCCCCTTCGTGGGGAGGGGGATATGAAAAGCTGACCTTCCCGTTTTTTGCGTTTCATGCCAATATCCCAGATCGATATGAAGTATTTCCATTCAAAAAACAAGCGCTGGAGGATAAAGATGAAAAAGACAATATTCTCATGTATGCTTCTCTGCACATTTCTTCTCGCATCGCAAAGTCATACAGCCCTGGCCAACCAAGCGCTGCCCGCCAATGTGATTGCACAGACAACCGGCGATATAACAGGTAACGGGAAACCGACAGTTATATATTTAACCGGAGATAAACGACAGGACAGCCCTCTGATTGATAACATCACGTTGCACGTAACAGGCTTTGCGCCCATCAGTCCGCCGGTGAATGCGGGATACAACGCGTCGTTATTTGTTGGAGATTTTACTGGGGATAAGATAAACGATGTGCTTGTCAGCGTATACACCGACGGCAGTGGCGCCCTCACAAGCGGCAGTGTGTATACGTTTACAGGAAAGGCCCCAACACTTGTTTTCGATACGGAACAAATTAACGATGCTTACAAATACAAAGTGAAGTATCTGGATGGATACAAGGTAGAAGTGAAAAGCCAAAAAAACCGTCAAAAATATCTGATCGACATCTCAAACCGTGACAGGGCGTATCTTGACGAAATCTATGATAAAGATGGAAAACTAAAAGCCCCACAAGAGGGATGGGTAGATCCCATCAGCGCGCTGTTTCCAGTGGATGTTGAGATGAACGGTGACTATGAGTTGCTCACGTGGCAAAGGGTTTCAGGTCTCTATCACGCAGATGCTTTGGGGTATGTACAAAACATTATAAAGTATCAAAATGGAAAATGGGTTTTATTCGAGCAATACGTCGGCATAAATGGCGTGGCATAGATACAAAAGTGGGGCAGTGGTCGTTCTAAAAGAATGCCACTGCCCTATGAAGATATTCTTTATACTGGAATGCTTTGCGGAAACGCAAACACGTTGCACGGGTCATACTGATCTTTCACTCGATACAGCCGACAGGCGTTGCCACCGAAGTAGTTTTCTATGTAGTCCGGCAGTTGCGCCAACGGGAAATTGATATAGGATCCCTCTGTGAGTTTACACAGCGTGCGGAAATGCCGTAGCACCCAGCGCCGGTTTTCCTCTCGATATAGATTATCTTCCCACACAGACTGAATCAGGAAGATAAAGCGGGCGTCTCTATAGAAAAAGGCGGTGTCTTGTGGCTTTGCTGCCTGAACCTGCCCGCCCAAACCGTAAAACGATAGGGAAGTCAGTACTGAGCCTACAGGGCGTGGGCGATTGATAAAACTAAGAAGTTCTGAGAGTTCTTGCTCGCTGTAACACCGGTCTGTAAAACGACCCGTGGATTTAAATTTTTCGGAAGACGGATAGATGCTCTCCACACGTCGGATGATTTGCAGAAACGGGCCATATTCAAATGTTTTCTCGATGTCTGTTGTGAAGAAAAACGGCGTGAGCAGCCTTCGTGTTTTTTCGGGGTCACCGTAACAGATGCCCCGCATGAAAATATAGACGCCATCTTCCACGGTGTTGTAGACACCGCCGGTGACATTGATATCAGGGCTTATGGAGGCAATCCACTCTTGAAAGATGCGCAAAAATTGCAGTTGATCTTGCAGTTCGGCACGCGGGTAGTAGAGTTCAAAGTAGGTTACTTTGTTGATTTTGGGTGGTAATCGAAAGGTAAGGGAGACAACAACGCCGAAATTGCCCCCGCCTGCGCCTTTGAGAGCCCAAAAGAGGTCAGCGTTTTCTCGGGCGCTTACGGTGAGTATACGGCCGGTGTAGTCGACCACTTGCGCTTCTAGAAGGGAGTCACAGCCCAAGCCGAATTTACGTGCCGAAAGCCCCCAACCGCCGCCCAAACAGAAACCGCTGACGCCGACGGTGGGGCAAGTGCCGCCCGGGAAGGGGTAGCCCTGGCTGGCCACGGTGTCATAGAGTTGAGCAAGTTTCACACCGCCGCCCACGGTGACCGTGTTGCGCTCCTCCGATAGGTCAATGCAATTGATTCTACTGACGTCGATTACAAACACCCGGTCACCGACACTGTAGCCTTCATAGTTGTGTCCACCGGAGCGGATGCGAATCGGGATACCAAGGTCTTTTGCGCATAAGACGGCGTGACTTACATCCCGGGTATTCTCGCAGTAGGCGATGGCGGTGGGGTATTTTTGTATCGCTCGGTTCCAGATTTGACGGTCTTGTTCGTAGTCTTTACTGTCGGGGGTAATGATTTCCCCCTGTAAGTTACATAGGATCATGGGATACTCCTGCCTTAACAAGCGTTCTCAACACAGTATATGGATTTCGGTGTGTGAACGTGTATTGCCGGGTTGAGACAGATTGTATTAACAATAAAAAGAAACACGGAGCATGGAGATAAACAATCTGTACTCTGTGTTTCCTGTTGTTTTGGTAGAATTTGAAAATATCTGAGCTTGTGATATACTGGAGATATTCTGGACGAACAGACGAAAGAGGGAAGAGACCATGACGGAACTAGAAAAAATGCAGAGGGCCAAACTGTACATCGACAAACTGGCAAACGGCGTGGATCCGATCACCGACAGCGAACTGCCACAGGACACCGTTTTGAACAACGTTCGTCTCTCTCGCTGTTTCTTCTACATCTCCGATGTCTTGCGCCAGGTCATCGAAAACGGCGGGGAAATCAAGGGGAAACGAACGGCTAAGCTTGACTTTTTCCTGAAGCCGGAGCAAAAGGAAAGGATTTCTTTTTCGGCTGAACCTTTACCAATCACAAAGTTTATGGAGCGAGTGGCCGAGGTACTCGATCCGATGATGAAAAAGCTACCGATCACCGCCGTGACAGGGTGGCTACGGAGTAAGGGTTTTCTCAATGAAATTGAGGGAGAGCGTGGTCAAAAGAAAAAAGTGCCGACGAGCCTAGGACAAACCATCGGCATTTCCACAGAGCTTCGCCACGGCCTTCGCGAGGACTATACCGTGGTCTTGTACAACGAAGACGCGCAGCATTTCATCATCGACAACATAGAGGCCATCCTGGCTTTCCGGCGGGAAGAGAAGGAGCGGGCGTGATTGGAGCGTGCAGTAAAAATAATATAAAATTTAATAAACCGTAAACAAAATATATAAGAAATGCACAACGCTTTCTGCTATACTTATGATAAGGATAGTTTTATAGATATCGCCACGAGGCGGTTCAGATTCCGTGTAAAAACGGAAAGAAAAGGCAATGCTTTCCCCAAATACATACAAAGGAATGAAGCACATGAAAAAACACCTCTCGCTTCTCTTGGCGCTCACACTCCTTGTCTCCCTCTGTGTGCCGCTGGGCGTTCCGGCGGTGGCCCTCAGCGACAAACCGCTGTACACCCAAAACTTCACCGATGGTCTCGGCGGCTGGGTTCGCACCAGCGGAACGGGCACACTCAAGCTGCAAGACGGCAAGATGGATGTTGAGGCCGGCGGCAGCGCCCTGGACTACACCTATTGCGCCGACCCCACCGCGCCTGCGGTTAAAAACGGCTATGTGGAAACCGAAGTTACGTTTTTGAGCGGCGCTTTCCGCGTGGCCCTGCTTTTCCGTTACCAAAGCGTCACACAATACGCAGCCATCGGCGTGGACGTCAATGGCGGCCTGTCTTGGTTCAACGGAAAAGACGAATGGGGCTTTCTCCCTGTCACGAAAAACTTTGCGCTGAACCGTGCCTACAAACTGCGCATTGAGTACAACGGCGCGAACATCAAGTTCATCGTCGACGGCGAGACGCTGTTTGATGGCGCTCTGCCCTTGCTCGACTTGCCAGCCGGCGGCGTCGGCACCCGCAACTGGGGTTACACGGGCAACTACTCCCACACGCAGTACAACTACATCACCTTGGGCGAGCTTGTGGAGAAGCCGGAAGGTGAACTGTACCACGAAGATTTTGAAAAGAATCTCGGCGGCTGGGCTCGTGTACAAGGCACAGGCACGCTGAAACTGCAAGACGGCACCATGGACATCGAGGCCGGTGGCAGACCCGAGGACTATACCTTCTGCACCGACGCCACCGCGCCCGCCGTGGAAAACGGCTATGTCGAGACGGAACTGAAGTTTTTAAACGGCAACTACCGCGCGGCCGTGCTGTTCCGCTATCAGGACATCTCGCACTATGCCGCCATCGGCGTGGATCCGGGCGGATTGTTCTGGCAGAACGGCAGCGGCAAATGGGGCCCCCTCAACGTGAATAAATCTTTCACGGTGGACAAAGTTTACAAGCTGCGCATTGAGTATGTCGGCACAAAAGTCAAGCTCATCATCGACGATGAAGTTGTGTTAGACGCGGAGATACCCGACTTCCTGCCGACCGCCGGTGGCATCGGCACACTCAACTGGGGTTACACGGACAATTACTCCCACACGCAGTTTGGTTATTTCAAACTGGGCGAGATCAAGGAAGCCCCACCCGAAGACTATCACCAAGACTTTGAAAAAGACCTTGGCAATTGGATCCGCGAAAAGGGCACCGGTACACTCAAACAAGAGGCCGGCACGATGGACATCGAAGCTGGCGGCGACAGCGCCGACACCTATTGCACCGATCCGACCGCCCCTGTGCTCAAGGACGGCTATGTTGAAACCGAACTGAAGTTCTTAAACGGCGCGTACCGTGCGGCCGTGCTGTTCCGCTACCAGAGTCCCACACAGTTTGCGGCCATCGGTGTTGACCCGGCGGGCCTGTTCTGGCAGAACGGCTCCGGCAATTGGGGCTTCTTCGACATCAACAAGCCCTTCCCGACGGACAAGGCCTACAAGATTCGCATCGAGTACAAGGGCGCGAACATCAAAGTCATCATCGACGGGGAAATCCTCTTTGACGGCGAGCTTCCCGCGCTCGATCAGCCCGCGGGCCGCATCGGCACACGCAACTGGGGCTATACCGGGAACTTCTCGCACACGCAGTATGGCTATTTTAAAACCGGTGAGCTTAAGGACGAGCCCGAAGAGCCCGAAGGCGAGTTCTACCATAAAACCTTCGCCGACAATCTCGGCGGCTGGGTTCGCGCGCAGGGCACGGGTACGCTGAAACTGCAAGACGGCACAATGGACGTCGAAGCCGGCGGCAGCAGCGCCGACACCTACTGCACCGACCCGACCGCGCCCATCGTCAAAGACGGCTTTGTGGAAACCGAGTTTAAGCTCCTGAACGGCGCGCGCCGTGTGGCCGTGTTGTTCCGCTACCAGAGCCCCTCGCAGTACGCCGCCATCGGCATCGATGTCGACGGTATGCTTTGGCACAACGGTGCCGGGCAGTGGGCGCTGCTCGGTGTCTCCCAAGGCTTTGCGGTCAACCGGCTGTACAAAATGCGCATCGAGTACATCGGCCCGAAGGTTACCGTCTATATCGACGGCGTGCGGGTCTATTCCGGCAACCTCCCGGCGCTGGACCTTCCCGCGGGCCGCATCGGTACCCGCAACTGGGGCTACACCGGAAACTTCTCGCACGTACAGTTCACCTACTTTAAAACAGGCACCTTCAAGCCCGTTGTGATCACCCCAGGTCAGGTGTATATGACGCAGCAGACCGTCGGCACCGAAGACCTCAGCTTTGCCATGGATGTGGAAAGCAAGGTCACCCGTCTGTCCGCAAACGGCGCGGATCTGAAAAACAACGTGGATTACGTAGTCTCTGGCAAAACCATCGTGATCAAGAAAGAATACCTCAGCTCGATCAAAGAGATGGGCGACACGTTTGTCGACGTCTCCTTCCAAGACGGCTACATCGCCACCCTCCTGCTCAGCGTCGAGCTTCCGCCCGATGTCGAGGCTTCGTTTGCCTATGACTTCACCGACAATACCACCTCGCTGGCAAACCTCCAGACCGTTCGTGGCAACGCCACCCTCAGCTATGTTGACGGCGGCCTGAACGTCGCAAACGCCGGTGGCGACCTCTTTGTCGTGGACAAGAGCGCGCCCGACGTCTTAAACGGCGAAGTCAGCTTCGCTTACCGCGCCAAGAGCGAAAGCGGCGCGATGGGCGCGGTGCTGCGCTACGCGAGCGCCAACTCCTGGACTTGGGTTGGCATCGTAAACAACAAAATCACCCTGCGTACGAGCGCGGGTGTCAGCGTTGACCTTTGTAACAGCCCCGTGGAAATCTTCAAACGCCGCCAGATGCCCTATGTGATGACCGTCCGCGTGATCAACAAGAACGTTTCCGTTTACATCGACGGGATGCTGCTCTACAGCGGCACACGCCAGGAACTCACAAACTCTAAGGGCAAGATGGGCTTCGGCGCGCCGGGTGGCAACAGTGTCTTGCTGCTAAACCTCAACGCCGCCTCCGTCCCGCCCTATGTGGCCGCCGAGACAGCGGCACCGGTCGCCATAGCCTCCGGCGCCCTGACCGTGCAAATGGACGCCGCCTTCCCGAGCGTCCTCGACTACACGCTCTCCGGCAACAGCCAGAAGGTCTATGGCCAGGAAGTGCCTTACAACTATGTTGAAGTCAACAACATGCTCTACAAGCCCACCGTCACCGCCAGCTTCTCGGCAGACAAGGCGACTTACCACCTGACAGCCGGGAACACTTCCTTCGACGTGGTCTTTACCGTTGTGAACAACACGCTCGAGATGAAGGTCGAAAACATCGACGAGTCTAAGGGCAAAGTTTACAGCATCCACTTCCCGAAGCAGTCGCTCATTTCCATGCGCAGTACCGACCCGAACGCGACGCTTACCACAAACGCCTTTGACGCCGGCAACTCGGTCTATGATCTCTCAGCGCCTGATCTGTTGCAAGGCTACACGACCTACGCCGTGCTCTCAAACGACAACATCGCGGCGACGATGTCAAACGGCTCGATTAAGCTGCTCCGCGAAGTCATGTTTGAGACCACAGCGCTGGAAACCTACCGCTCGACGGGTCTGCGCAGCAATGAATACCTCTACCGCGGCCCCGACGGCGAGATCATCGAAGCCCCCTGGGCCAAAGTGTCCATCACGGGCGATCGCAATGCCGACGGCAAAGTCAACGCCTTTGACGGCGCGATTGCCTACCGTGACGACATTTACACGCCGATTCAAGGCGGAGACATGGTTCGCGACACTTACTCCTATGTCGTCATGAACTTTGCCAGCGGCGCGCAGTATCCGTTTACGCGTGTTCTTGACAACATTAAGAAGTTCTATCTGGCCACCGACGGCTTTGAGCAGCTCGCGATCATCAAAGGCTATCAAAACGAAGGCCACGACAGCGCGCACCCGGATTTCGCGGGCATCAACGAGCGCGCGGGCGGCGAGGAAGACTTCCAGTTCCTGCTGGATAGTTCCGAGGAATACAACGCGAAAATCGGTGTCCACATCAACCACACCGAGTCCTACCCCGAAGCCGCGCAATACAGCCCCGAACTCGTCGCCGACAT
>CAYWWF010000104.1:0-7537 GCA_964461745.1 uncultured Oscillospiraceae bacterium
TCAGCGCAAACGCAAACGGCGTACTCTATGGTCTCAAAACCGGCACCGCTGTTGTCACGGTGAAGGATCTCTACTCCGGCGCCACCGCAGCCGTCATCGTGACGGTGTCCTAAATCTAGGTACACCTATCTGTATTCCCTTCGCCTCCAGTGGGGGGAATGCAGATAGAAAAAACATACCGCCGAAGAGACATTAGGGTTTCTTCGGCGGTATGTTTTTATCGAGGCAACAAAGAATTGACAGGGTATGACAACGGGGATAGAATCAAAGCATGGCGAGACCAGCGCTCCAAATCGTCTTTCTCCTACCAATCTCCTATAAATGGGTCGACAAGATTTATGAGGATTTTTCGTCTGACAAGGAAGAGGCGGGAGAAGTACTTTGTCTTATGGGCGATTGGTATCACACCACTTTGCACCAACAGGAAGGAAACCCAAGATGACTAACAAACTGAAAGCCATACCCGCATTCATGGCCGCTGCGCTCTTAGCGCTGTGCCTTGTAATTTATCTGTTCAGCTTAAGTCATGTATTGTCCAAGCCGGTTAAGGTGACACTGGCCTATGCTTTTTGTTTGGCGCTGGTTCTTTGTATTTACTACGTAAGCGTGCGCTCGCAAATGAACCAAAGGCTTACCTATCTACTTCTGTTTTCGGTTGCCTTCTTCCTGCCGTTTTTGGTTTGCCTGAACTTTACCTTCATTGGCGAAAGTGACTTGCAGACATACTATAACAATGCCGTTAAAATTCTTGAGGGGAATTTTCGCTATCCCTCTATGTATGCGGCGACATTTCCGGGCACGACCACCTACCCTGCGATACTAGCCACTCTGATGAAGATTTTTGGCGTCGGGCGAAAGGTCGCGACGATCCTCAACTGCGTCGCCGTGGGGACATCGGTCTGTTGTATCTACGCGATGCTTAAGCGGCGTGTAAATCCCCGCGCGTCGCTGCTGTTTTGCCTTCTGCTTTCGCTCCACCCCTATCTATTGATTTACAGCAATACGGTCAATGCCGAATTGCTGTTCGGCGCGTGTATCCTCTACGCACTCTCGGCGTTTGACAGCGCCTTGCACACGGTTTCATGGAAAAGAAAAACCCTATGGTTTGCCCTCAGCGCGTTTGCACTGGGTTGTTCCCTGTTGTTTCGGCCTTTGGGGCTCATCTTGCTTGCGGCCTTTGCCCTGGTTCTGCTATTTCATTCGGACATGCGGGTTTGGCGTCGGCTTGGAGTGATTGTGGCTTTTTGCTGCGTGTATGTTTTGATGAGCCTGGTAAACGGCGCGATTGTCAAAGCGATTACAAGCTATGATTCACCTCGCCAGTCGTATGGTTGGAACCTCTACGTCGGGATGTCCCCGCGGGGGCGGTGGAACACACAGGATGCCGAAGTGTTCGGAAGGGTGCTGACCGAGGCCGACACGCCCACGGCGGTGCAAACGCACTTCGCCGGAGAGGCGTTTGCGCGTATGAAAACACTTGGGCCGCTACAAATCGTTCAGATTGGCCTGGACAAAATGGATCAGTGGTATTCCGTTGGTTATGTGGCAGGGGAAGTGACGACGGAGGACAAAGCGGGGAATCACAAGATTTCAGACGCTAAAACAGTCATTGAAGTCTTCGCCTTTCTCTTTGACATACCTATCTTTGTGATCGGGCTGATCGGATGCATCTCGTTTTTGTGTCGTGTGAAACAGAAGAAGGATATGCTCCGACTTGCCGTGGCGTTCTATTTCGCTGGGACATTCCTGACGTTTATCCTTTTGGAGTTGGCCCGAAGGTACACAATTTCGCATCATATCCTGCTGGCCTTGCCCGCTTTTCTTTTTGCCTTCGACGGTTTCAATGATGCAAAACGGTGGTGGCGTGGACGAAAGCAGAGTAAAGATGTAGAGCCGACGGACGCGAAGAAGGCTCCGTCCTGACGTAGCGAAGTATCACTCAAGGACAAATCTTTTGCCAGTATTGCCGCCAAACACAGTAAAAACAGTCTGTAACTGCGATAAGATTTCTTTTACTTGTGTTTGATCTGTATGAATTTCAAACGTTAGACGATTGTTCGCCGACGGAATTGCCTGAAAACAACCAGAGGCCACAACGTGACCAAGTCTGTCAAATTCGCACGCTAAGGCAAGCGCCTGCTCTGTGTTCTCTAAAACGGCGGCCCCGGTCAAGGTATCGTAACACTGCTGCAGCGAGACAGAAAACCGATACAGCTCCCCGGTTGTAAAAGAGCACGCAGCGGAAACAGAATAGGCCCCGGCGCGGATGGTCAGCGTACCTTCAGCGTCATATCCTCCGCCGAAGCTTGTCTGATCTGGGAAACCCCATACCTCATTCATTGTCAATTCGATGCATCCATCCAGGCCGGACAACGAAAAGATAGGTATTGGCAACTTCAACATACAAACCACACCCTTGAAAACAATTTGTCTTCGCTTTTGGGCCAAACCTCCACTGCATAAACACCCCCACCTCAACACACATTACCCCTGAGGTGATATGTGTGAGACTGACTCATGTGCGCAAAATAGCCACCATCGTATGTATATTGCTCTGTCTTTCCCCACTGGCCCAAGCAGCGCCGCCCTCTTCGGACATCACGGCGCAGCCCGGACAGGTCGATCCTTACAGAACCCGTTCGGAACTTCTCATGAAAGCCACAAAGTATACTGGTGTCTTTACGCCGGAACAGGCCGCTGCTACCTGGGCGGAAGGTCTAAAAGCACGCAGCGCCGCCCTGCAATATACCGTGATGACCGACAAACTGCAGAAGAAATACGCGCGGCAGTTAGACACGGCGCGCTCGAATTGGGTTACGGGTGTGTCCAGCCCCTGGGTAGAGAGCTTTGTGGTCACTCGTGATCGCAAACCGAACGACACACATGCGGAGATCGACTTGACCTTTGAAACGGCGACCGCTGCCGGCCCGTTTGGGACGTATAAAGCCAAACTGTGGATGGTTCGTGAAGGAGAGTTCTGGCGGATCGAGCGCATTTGGACGGATGAGGCGTTGTATCCGTATACGCTGTATACGCCGTAAGAAACGTCAATAATCCCTAGGGCAATACCGGCCGCGTCCGATTTGCGCGGTGTTGCCCTAGGCCTGTGGCGCTACACTGTGGCACAGGCCATTTTATGTGCTCATCCAAACGTCTTCTCCAACCGCTCCATGGCCTCCTGTAAGATCGCGCGCGGACAGGCCGCGTTGAGGCGCATAAAACCCTCGCCGCCTGCGCCAAAACCCGTGCCGTCGCTCAGCCACAAGCGGGCCTCCCGCGTGAGCCTCTCGTCCAAGGCTTTTGCGTCCAGTCCCAGCGCGCGGAAATCCAGCCACGCAAGATAGGTGCCCTCCGGCTGGATCATGCGGATATCCGGCAGACGCTCCCGGAGGAACTCCGCAAGTAAGACCATGTTGCCCTCCAGGTAATGCAGCAACGCCTCCAGCCAGGCTTCCCCGTGCGCATAGGCGGCCTGACACGCGGCCACGTTCATCACACCCAACTGACTGTGCCCTATGCGGGTACATTGTCGCAAATACCTCTCACGCAACCGCTCGTTTGGGATAAGGAGATTGGCAACCGCCATCGCGGCCAGGTTGAAGGTCTTTGTCGGTGCGGTGCAGGTGACGGAAATGTCAGCGAAGCGGGGCGCAAGCTCGGCAAAGACATGGTGTTTATGCCCGCTGTAGATAAAATCCTGATGGATTTCGTCGGCGATGACCGTAACACCGTACTGCATACAGACTTCACCCATGCGTATGAGCTCATCGCGCGTCCAGACACGCCCCGCAGGATTGTGTGGACTGCAAAGCAGAAACAACTTGACCTGATGCGTCGCTATTTTTCTCTCAAAGTCGTCAAAATCGATCTCGTACCGCCCATTATCCAGCACAAGCTCACTGACCACAAGGCGGCGTTCTGTATTACTTACGGCTGCCGTTAGGTTTCCGTATAACGGCTGTTGGACGAGTACGGCGTCGCCAGGTTCCGTCAGCGCCAGAAGCGCCATATGGACAGCGTGGACAACGCCCGGAGCCAAAACCAGCCAGTCGTTTTCGATGTTCCAGCCAAACCGCCGGGCAAACCAGCTTTGCAGCGTCCGGAAATAGGCCGCCTCGGTTTCAAAGTATCCAAAGATGCCATGCGACCGGACGCCCTCCAGAGCCTCCAGCACACAGGGGGGCGAGCGGAAGTCCATGTCGGCCACCCACATCGGTAGCACGTCCGAGGGCTTACCGTACCGCGGCGGATCATGCTTTGCGCTGTACGTGCCGCGGCGGTCAATAATCTCGCCAAAATTGTAGGGCATGGGGGAACCTCCCTTAATCCTAGGATCTTTTCCCCCGCCTTCGGAGAGGGGAAAGAACCTCTGGAGCTGGTATTGCGATTGTATCACAAAGGGTCATCATTTGTCTGCCCAGATTCTTTTGGATTGCAGCCCAAACAACATGAAATGGATCCGTAGGGAGCGACGAGGGGCGTCGCTCCCTACCCATATATGTGCATTGACCTCGTTCTTGGTTGCCTATTGGAGCAAGACATGCTATGATCAGTGCGGCAAACATGATAACCAAAGGTGGGTGATGCGATGAAAGTGGTTTCATGGCTTAAAACTCTGCTTATTTCCGCATGTGTGTTGGTTTTTGCGCTGGTTTTCTGTTTGAACTCTCGTTTTGTCGCACGAGAAGGCCTATGGCTCTATTTGCTTTGCGCCGTGGTTTCCGTTCTCGCATTGGTATTTGCCGTGAAAAAACTGACCTTATCCATGAAAACCATGGCGTTACTTATAGGTCTCATGTCTTTTTTGCTACATTTGACCTTTGCACTGATCACAAGACCCGCGCCCGTCTCCGATTTCGCGCTGCTCTATCGGGCCGCCGAGCAGGTGGCCGCCGGGGACACCTCGTTTCAAAACTTGCCCTATTTTCAGCACTGGGCCTATCAAACCGGGTTTGTCGCCTACGAAGCCGTCATTGTCAAACTGTTCGGCCCCCTGGCGCAGACTGTCCTCATGGCGCTCAACTGTCTCTATTTGGCCGGGACGAATGTCCTCATCTGCTTGATCACAAAAAAGCTCACGGGTGACGCCCGCCCGGCGCTGTTTGCGGGTGTGTTGTATCTCCTCTACCCCGCGCCGTATTTTTTGGCGCCTGTGCTCACAAATCAGCATCTGTCGACCTGCCTCATGCTGATCGGCGTCTACGCAGTATTATGTGTAACGACGCGCACACGCCTGTTGCCCTTTTGCGCGGGTGTGCTCATTGGGCTGGGCCACATCTTCTACCCGCTTGGCATTGTGGTGGTTGGCGCGCTCTGCTTGTACTTCGGACTTTGTTTCCTCGCGGACGTGAAAAAGGGCACCCTGCGGGCTGCGGGGCTCTGGTTGCTGCGGGGCGGCTGTGTCGTGGTATCGTATTTCGTGGTATTTCTGCTAGCCTCCAATCTGGTGGTGCTTTTGGGCCTCAACGCAAACGGGCTCCGCAACACTGAGCCGCTCTGGAAGTTTGTCACGGGACTCGACACCAGTACCGACGGGCGTTACTCCAGTGAGAGCGCCGCCGCTATGTTTGGCGAACCGAACCGGGCCCGGCGACAAGAGATCGCGCGTGAGCTCATTCGGCAGAGTGCACCGGACTCTTTCGGGGCATGGGGGACGCTGTTTTACCGTAAAATCGATACGCTGTGGGGCGGATATGAGAGTACGGCGTGGACCTTCGGGAATGACGCGACGCAAAACAAGTCTCCGGCATGGCGTGACCGTTGGCAGCCCTGGGTCGAGAGACTCAAGAAAGCGGACAAGGCGTATGCCTCCATGCTCTGGCTGCTGGCGCTGTTGGGAACGGCAAGCGTACTCAGGAAGAAGCAATGGAAAAACGGCGGCGTGTGTCTGATTGTTTTGGTGTTTCTCCTGTATTTCGGCGCGCATTTGCTCATTGAAATCCAAGTGCGATATCGATACTTCGCAATGCCATTTGTCTGTATTTTGGCGGCGCTGCCGCTTTTGACGCTATGGGGCGTACCGGATTGGTTGCGGACGAAATTTATACCAATCTCTGAAAGACAGGGTGGATAAAAGCCGCCGGATTTTTGTTGTCTGTCTGTTTCAGAAAACCGCCACAATGCTTTGTGCCTTGTAATACTAAACACTGATAAAAAAGGCGATTAGCACGCGCCGGATTTTTTGTGTCAGGCAAGCCGAAGAACTCCGGTCATGCTTTGTGCATGGCCGGGGTTCTTCGGCGCAGACTGGCGCAAAAAAGACAAGTGGGATATCGTCAGTTTTATCAGTGTTTAGTATAAGGTTTTTTGAAACAGACAGGCGGCAAAAAGACAAGGGTTTTGCCGACCTGTTTTTCTGAGATTGGTATTAGGATAAAAAAGACGGATGTGGGGGCACAATAGGGATATCCAAAGGCGCTTGCGCCTGAATCTCGAGGTGAATCCCATGAAAAAAAGTTTGTCTTGTGTTCTCGCGTTGCTGCTTGTCACCCTGTGTTTAATCGGCCTGCCCTCCGCACAGGCCGCGGCCAAGACGCACACCGTCGCCCCCGGCGACTCGATGTGGAAAATCGCTGTGCGTTATGAAATCGGCCTCAGCGAACTCCTGGGGGCCAACCCGCAGATCAAAGACCCCACAAAAATCTATGTGGGCCAAAAGGTCAACATCCCCGACGCCGCACCGCTGAGCGCGCTCGAGGATGAAGTCATCCGTCTTTGCAATCTGGAGCGTTCCAAGGTGGGTCTCGGGCCGCTGCAAAAGAACTGGGAGGTTGCCCGCGTAGCGCGCTACAAGTCCCAGGATATGATCAACAAGAACTATTTTGCCCACCAGTCGCCGACCTACGGCTCGCCGTTTAATATGATGGAGAACTTCGGCATCCGCTTCTCGGCCGCGGCTGAGAACATCGCCAAGGGACAGAGGACAGCCGCCGAAGTGGTGAGAAGCTGGATGAATTCCCCAGGCCATAAGGCCAACATCTTGTCCAAACAGACCACGCAGATCGGTGTCGGCGCGGCCACGTCGTCCAACGGAACGCATTACTGGACGCAGTTGTTTATAAAGCCGCTGTAATCTTCGCCCAAAGCCGACTTCGGGCGAGTAAAATTGATTTTTGCCAGTGGCGGAAAACTCTGCGAGGCTTTCTCGGCAGATCAAACAAAGGCGGCCTGCGCGAGAGCGCAGCCGCCTTTGTTTTCTATCTCCCCACCGCCATAGCTTCCATCTTTTCATACAGCTCCGGCAGTTCCTTTTTCAGTGACACCGGTCGTTGACGCTCCCGGTGAAAGCCGCAGTGCTGGCTTTCACCGGTGGCCCTGAGCACCCCGGTCTCGGCATCCTCCACGCGGTAGGTCATGGTCATGCGCGTTGGCGTAAGCGCTGCGAGGGTCAAGATGACCCGCACGGTGTCGCCGTAACGCACCATGGACTTGTATTCACACCGGACACCGAGCACGGCGATGTCCACACCGGCTCGTGTCGCACGCTCGTAGCCGTAGCCGACTTGCGTCATCAGGTCGACGCGGGCCTCTTCAAACC
>CAYWWF010000105.1:0-7445 GCA_964461745.1 uncultured Oscillospiraceae bacterium
GGCGATACAGGTCCCACCGGCCCGACGGGCGACACCGGCCCCACCGGTCCGACGGGCGATACAGGTCCCACTGGCCCGACGGGCGATACCGGTCCTACCGGCCCGACGGGTGACACAGGTCCCACCGGCCCGACAGGCGATACAGGTCCCACGGGCCCGACAGGCGATACAGGTCCCACCGGCCCGACGGGTGATACGGGTCCCGCAGCGGGATTGGCCGCTTTTGGCGGCGCATTGAACGACGCGGCGCCAACTTTCGTTCTTGTACCCAATACACCGCAGGTCATTCCCTTTACCGCAAGCCTGCCTGCGCTCAACGTGACACCCGGAGCCACTACACTTACCGTTAGCTCTACGGGAACATATAATGTACACTACACCATTTACGCAACCGCTTCACTGGGGGTTTTGGTAAATGTGGAAGTTAGAGTAAACGGTCTGCCCATTGCCCAAGCGACTACGACAAGAACTCTTTTGGCAGCGACCGAAGCAGTTTATACCATCACCACCATTATGTCATTGACTTCTGGGGATGCCGTTGAGTTTAATTTAATCTCGCCTGCGGCGGCAACGGTAACCTTGGCCCCCAATGTAGGTGCTATATTGTCCTTAGAGCAATTGGACGTATAATTTCCACGGGGAAAAAATCAATCAACGGCGTCACGCAAACCCAACGACTATGACGCCTCTATACGAAGGGGCTGTAAAAGACAGGCGGGCAACCGCCCGTCGCAGCCCCTTTTGATTCAACATAGAAGGTGACAACTTGAACGAAAAAAAATTTAAAGTGAGTGTATATGCCATTGCGAAAAATGAGGGACAATTCGTTGACAGGTGGATGGATGCGGTCAGCGAAGCCGACGAAGTTGTTGTTTTAGATACAGGCTCTGAAGACGATACGGTAGAAAAACTTATGTCCAGAGGTGCTAAGGTTTACACCGAAGTGATCAGACCCTGGCGGTTTGATGTGGCCAGGAACAAAGCACTGGACTATGTTTCCGAAGATACGGACATTTGTGTGTCCAATGACCTAGACGAGATTTTTGAACCCGGATGGAGAAAAAAGCTTGAAAACGCGTGGGACAATGACTGCACGCGGGCTCGATACCTATTTACATGGAGTTATCACGCCGACGGCACACCCAACAAACAGTTTCCGATGGAAAAAATACATAGACGGCATGACTTTCGGTGGATCCGCCCGGTGCATGAGGTGCTAGAGTACACAGGTACAGCGGAAGAAAAGACGGTGTGGGTAAATGGTATGGTCTTAAACCATTACCCGGATCTGTCAAAACCGAGAAGTCAGTATTTGCCTCTGCTTGAGCTTTCGGCCGAAGAAAATCCAACCGATGATCGAACCATGTTTTGGCTAGGCAGAGAATATATGTATTATGGAAAATACGACCAGTGCATTGAAACACTGAAAAAGCATTTGCAATTGCCCTCGGCGCTTTGGAATGAAGAGCGCAGTGCCTCCATGCGCTTCATCGCGCGCGCCTATGAGGCAAAAGGCGATAGCCAGGAGGCGAAGAAATGGCTGTACAAAGCCGTGGCTGAGTGTCCGCATGTCAGGGAGCCGTATGTTGCGCTTGCGCGTTTGGGGTACCATCAAAACGATTGGACACTAGTCTATTCCATGTGCAAGAAAGGACTTGGCATTACACAAAAAACCGGCAGCTATCTGATTGAACCGGAAAGCTGGGGCTATGCGCTGTATGACTTTGCCGCGATTGCGGCCTATAGATTGGAGCTATACAAAGAGGCGTATGAGTTCGCCAAAAAAGCCTATGAGGAATCCAACAAGGACGGGCGTTTGAAAAACAACCTTGAGTTGATTGCGCAAAAGTTAAAAGAGGGCGAGCCGCATGAATGACTACAAAGTTTGCGTGTATGCCATTTGTAAAAACGAAGTCAGCTTTGTCGATCGATGGATGGATTCCATGGGGGAAGCCGACGAAGTGATTGTCACCGATACCGGTTCGACGGACGGAACGGTTGAGAAGCTCAGGGAACGCGGCGCCACTGTATATGTCGAAGAAATCAAGCCCTGGCGTTTTGATGTGGCAAGAAACCTGTCACTTTCGCATGTGCCGGAAGATGTAGACATTTGCGTCTGCACCGACCTGGACGAAACATTTGCACCGGGTTGGCGCGAAAAGCTTACACTGGCTTGGGCGGAAAACCAAAACAAAGTCGACCACCCGGTTTCGCGTCAGGGACGATATCTATACAATTGGAGCTTAAAGCCCGACGGCACACCCGATGTGCAATTTACCTATTTTAAGGTACACGAACGAGAAAACTTTATCTGGGCCTATCCGGTTCATGAATGCATTCGATATGTCGGTACGCTACCCTTGGAAGCGGTTTTTATTGAGGGGATGGTGCTCAATCATTACCCTGATCCGAGCAAGTCAAGGGGTTCATACTTGGAGCTCTTAGAGATGGCTGTTGCTGAGAACCCGCTGGATGACCGAATGACATACTATTTGGGCAGAGAGTACATGTACGCCAGCAGGTGGGACGAATGCATTGAAACACTCAAAAAGCATCTGGCCCTGCCTTCGGCGTATTGGAACGAGGAAAGATGCGCCTCGATGCGGTGGATTGCAGCTTCATATTACAGAAAAGGGCAGACAAACGAAGCCTATAGCTGGTACTATAGAGCCATTGCGGAAGCGCCGTATCTCAGGGATCCTTATGTCGAGCTGGCAAGAATGGCCTATGAAATCGCGGACTGGATCACGGTGTTTTTTGCCACGGAGGAGGCCTTGAAAATCAAAAACAAGTCGACCACCTATGTAAATATGGGGCACTCGTGGGATTACACGCCGCACGATTTGGCAGCCATCGCCTGTTATCGATTGCAAATGTTTACGCGTTCGCTGCGTCACGCGGAGGAAGCGCTTACCTTCAGCCCGAACGATGAACGGCTCAAAAACAACAAGCAGCTCATATTGGCGGCCTTAGGAAGTCAAACTTAGCATCCAGGGGGTGATCAACATAGAGAGGCTAAAACTCATGACCGTCATTGGGACCCGGCCGGAAATCATCCGACTGTCGGAGGTCATCAAAGCGTGTGATCGGTTCTTTGACCATACCCTCATACACACCGGACAAAACTGGGACTACACGCTCAACGACATTTTTTATTCTGACCTGGGTCTCAGGAGGCCGGATTGCTATTTGGACTGCGTCGGAGACGATCTGGGACAGACAATGGGCAACATCCTCGGCAAATCATATAGAATTTTACATGAGCTCAAGCCCGACGCGTTGTTGATTTTGGGGGACACCAATTCGGCCTTGTCCGCGATTTCAGCCAAGCGGTTAAAGATCCCGATTTTCCATATGGAAGCCGGGAATCGCTGCTTCGACCAAAATGTGCCCGAGGAAATCAACCGAAAAATAGTTGACCATATCTCCGATATCAACCTCGCGTACACCGAACACTCCAGGCGTTACCTAATCTCCGAAGGCATTGCCAAAAACCACATCTTTGTGACGGGCTCGCCGATGAAAGAAGTGCTGACGAAGAACATAGCCAAGATTGAGAACAGCCATGTCATAGAAGAGCTTATGTTGCATCCGAAGCAGTATTTCCTGGTCTCGGCGCACAGAGAGGAAAACATCGACAACGAAAAACATTTTTCGTCCTTAATGACGGCTCTGAATTGCATTGCGGAAGCGTATACGATGCCGGTGATCTACTCAACCCATCCGCGAAGTTTGAAAACCATTGAGCAAAGAGAGGTTCGATTCCATCCCCTTGTGCAATCGCTCAAGCCGTTTGGATTTTCGAGTTACAACCGCCTACAGAAAGACGCGTTTTGTGTTCTATCCGACAGCGGAACCCTCTCCGAGGAAAGCGCGATATTGGGCTTTCCCGCCGTCTTGATTCGAACATCGACGGAAAGACCTGAGGTGCTCGACAAAGGTTCGATTGTCGTTGGCGGCATTGAATTCCACGGTATGCAACAAGCCATTGTGATTGCGACGGAGATGTTTGAGGAAAATAGAAACTCGTCTGCTGTTTCTGATTATTCAGATACAAATGTATCTGAAAAGGTGGTTAAGATCATACAGTCGTACACGAAAATCGTCAACGAGTACATTTGGAGAAAATGATTGTTCAGATTTTGCCACTGTTATGGTCGAACATACGCAAAACTTTGAGTTTGGGGGCGTATCGAAAGGATACGCCCCCAAACCAGTTCAAGGTGAAATAATAGCATTCCAACAAACCAATTGGGAAACACTAACCCTGGAGGTGTTTTCTATGGTATCTCGCAAATCGGTCATAACGTTCGGCATGGTCGCAATTCCAATTGCCATGTACACGGCGACGCAAGACAACGACATACATTTCAACCAACTGCACAAAGAAGACGGCAGCCGGGTGCGTTACAAGAAAACCTGTGCCCACTGCGGCCAAGAGCTTGCAACAGCTGATATTGTCAAAGGTTTTGAGTACGAAAAGGATCAATATGTTGTCGTTACGGAGGAAGAAATCGATAAGATCAAAACAGAAAAAGAAAAATCCATTCAAATCTTGCACTTTGCTCAACTCAACCAAATCTCTCCGGTCTATTACGATAAAACCTATCAGGCTGCACCCGAGATGGGAGGCGAAAAGGCTTTTGAGCTGCTCCGCTCTGCGCTGATGGCTGAGCAAAAGATAGCCATAGGCAAGACCGTTATGGGTACAAAAGACACCTTGATGGCGATCATTCCGCGGGAGGACGGCATCCTCATTTCTACGATGTTCTATGCCGATGACATCAAAGCGCTCCAAAAGCAGTACAACAAACCGGATGTCTCTGAGCCGGAACTGAACATGGCAAAACTGTTGATCAGTTCGATGGATACGCCGTTTGATCCTTCGAAATACAAGGATGAATATCAAGTGAAGCTGCGTGCGCTGATTGAAACTAAGATCTCCGGCAAAGAGGTTGTTGCCGCCGAAACTGAAAACGCCGGCAAGGTAATCGATCTCATGGAGGCCCTGAAGGCCAGCGTTGAAAAAGCTCAAAAAGAGAAAGAATTGGCTTGATATGTCTATCACACTCACAGAATACAATCAAAAACGAAATTTTGATCAAACAAGGGAACCGGAAGGAAAGGCGGAAGAAACCCAGGAGTTTCTCCGCTTTGTCGTTCAGCATCATAGGGCCCGCAGAGAGCACTATGATTTGCGTCTTGAATGGAATGGTGTGCTTTTGAGCTGGGCCGTGCCGAAAGGGCCATCTTTTGACACACGCGACAAGCGTCTGGCGGTTCAGGTGGAGGAGCATCCTCTGGAATACAGAAACTTTGAAGGCACCATTCCCAAAGGGGAATATGGCGGGGGCGTGGTGATGCTTTGGGATGAAGGCCATTGGGAACCTTCCGGCAACGTCGAGGAAGGGCTCCGCGAAGGTGTGTTGAAGTTTGTTTTGCAGGGGAAGCGGCTCAAAGGCAAATGGGCTCTGGTTCGATTGAAAGCGAAAGCAGGAGAGACAAAAAACAACTGGCTTTGGCTCAAGGAAAAAGACGAATTTGCAAGCGCCGAACGGGATATTTCCACATTTGAAACAAGCATCCGAACCGGGCGGACTATGGCGGAGATCGAGGCGGGCGAAGGCGAAAAAACCATCAAAAACCCTTTCTACAGCACCGACGTGCAACTTGCCAAGCTTGTTCACACGGTACCCGAGGGCGAGGACTGGCTCTTTGAGCTGAAGTACGACGGCTATAGGATACTGGCGTACGTGGAAGGCAACAGCGTGCGGCTGATGACAAGAAACGGCCATGATTATACAAACCGTTTTCCAAGTGTCGCCGCTTCTCTCATCGATTGGGCAGCCGGGCGGGCCATGGTTTTGGACGGCGAAATGGTGATTACCGATGTAAACGGCAAAACGGATTTTCAAGCGTTGCAGAACTACATGGGAAACTCTCAGGGGGGGAAGACGCCCACCTACATCGTCTTTGATCTGCTCGCGCTGGATGGCGTCGATTTCCGAGGGCTCAGTGTAATCAAAAGGAAGGAAACCCTCGAAAAACTTGTAAAAGACGCCCCGAAAAATCTCTATTACAGCAAGCACATTCGGGGTGGGGGGGAAGAGAGTTTCTCTGCCGCCTGCAACGCAGGTTTGGAAGGAATCGTCGGGAAAAAGGCCGATTCCGTTTACAGTGGAACAAGAAACGGCGAATGGATTAAACTGAAGTGCTTTAAAAGACAGGAATTCGTGATTGGGGGCTACACGCTTTCCGATAAAAAAACCAGCGGGATCAGCTCGCTTTTGCTTGGTGTCTACGCCGGTCACGAGTTTGTCTATGTCGGACGTGCCGGTACGGGGTTGAGCGAGTCCGACGTAAGGGAACTTGAAACAAGCTTTGCACACGTAAAACGACTCGAGCCGCCATTTCAATCTCCACCCAAGCCCAAAACCAACGAGACAATAACTTGGTTGGAACCCAAGCTGGTCGCGGAAATCCAGTTTGCCGAATGGACGCATGAAAATCTGTTGCGCCAAGCAAGCTTTAAGGGCCTGCGCGCGGACAAGGATCCCAGAGACGTCCGAAAGGAACAAGGGGAGGCAGAGGTCCCATGCCTCACAAGGGAAGGGGAGAAGCCTGTGGCATCAACCGGTCATACGACCGTCGTTGCGGGGGTAAAGATCACAAACCCGGACAAAGTGATGTTTGACAACCCAAAAGTCACGAAGGAAGAGGTCGCGCGCTATTACGAGCAAGTATCCGAGCGGATGCTGCCCTTTGTGAGCCATAGGATTCTGAGCATTGTGCGCTGCCCCAAGGGTGTGTCCCAGACTTGTTTTTACAAAAAGCACCCCGGCACAGACAGCAAAGGGGTTGTCGCAATGAAGGTATCCTCCAGCCGTGAGGAAGAAAAGGATTACTTTTATATTGAGAATCTGTCTGGGTTGATTTCAGAAGTGCAGATGGGGACACTGGAATTTCACATCTGGGGCAGCCGGGTTGAAGCGCTTGAAAAACCGGACTGCATGGTGTTTGATCTGGATCCGGATGAGGATATGGATCTCGACACGGTGCGCCAAGGGGTGAGAGATAGCAAGAGCATCCTTGACGAACTCTCCCTCAAATCTTACTTGAAAACCAGCGGTGGCAAGGGCTACCATGTGGTTGTGCCGCTCAAGCCCGTTGTCACCTGGGAAGCACTCAATGATTTTACCAAGCGAGTTGCCCAGGTGATGGAACACAAGTGGCCGGATCGGTATACAAGCAATGTCAGAAAGTCAAACCGGAAAAGTAAAATCTTCATCGACTGGATTCGAAACGGCAGGGGGGCTACAAGCATTGCGCCCTACTCCGTTCGCGCGAGGAAGGGTGCTCGCGTATCCATGCCGATTGCCTGGGATGAGCTTGACGCGATTGGCTCGGACGGTGTCGATATGTCGTCCGCGCTCTTGAGGGTAACC
>CAYWWF010000106.1:0-7428 GCA_964461745.1 uncultured Oscillospiraceae bacterium
CTTAATGAGAGTGTGCGGCTTGCTCATCCAGAGAGGCGCACACATACTCCTGTTTTTAATTTTTGCTCTTTGGGAACTCATTCGTTGCAGGGGGTAGAAAGCATTGTTAACCCGTTTGGTCCCGGTTCTACCTTTGACGAGTTGGTGCGCATTTCAGGCCTCTCGCACGGCACCGACGTCTGGCTCGGCAACGCAAGCGACCTCATTCGCTCTGGTCAGGCGACCTTGCGCGAGGTGATCTGTGCGCGCGACGACATCATGTTGTTTTTGATTTCCAAGGGTTTGGAGAAAAAGCTCGCGTTTTCAATCATGGAAAGTGTCCGTCGCGGTCGAGGGCTCACGCCCGAGTGGGAGAGCGAAATGCGCGCGCACGAAGTACCGGGTTGGTACATTGAGTCGTGCAAAAAGATCAAATACATGTTCCCGAAGGCGCACGCTGTAGCGTATGTCATCATGGCGTTTCGCATTGCCTGGTTCAAGGTACACCACCCGCTTGCGTTTTACGCCGCGTACTTCAGCATCCGCGCCGGATCGTTTGATGCCCATGTCATGATACGCGGGCTGCCTGTGGCGTCAGCGAAGATGACGCAGCTCGAGCGCCAGGCCGAACGCAGTGTGGCCGAAGACGACATGCTCTCGACGCTTGAAGTTTGTTATGAGTTCTACAAACGCGGCTTTACCTTCCTGCCGTTGGACTTGTACGCCTCGGACGCCACAAAGTTTTTGGTGGAGCCGGGTGGCCTGCGCCCGCCGTTTCTCTCGGTGCCGGGTCTCGGCGAAACTGCGGCCTTGGACATTGTAAGGGAACGCGAAAAAGGGCCGTTTCTCTCGGTCGAAGACCTCTCCGCGCGCTGCGGTAAAGTTTCAAAGACGCACATTGAGAATTTGCATAAGCTTGGCACGCTGGATATCCTGCCCGAAAGCACGCAGCTCAACTTGTTTGAAATGTTGGGGTAAGTGTGGGTCATCTCATTGAATAGGAAATCTCATAGTTAAAAAATGCCTCCAGGTCTTTACAAGGACGATTTAGTATGCTACTATGATAATATGTTCTTGCTTCCCCGGCTGAAGGTGGGGGAGGGGAGTGTAGTGCTTCTGTCTTTACATGCAGAAGCAATCCATATGATGACAAGGAGGCCTGTGCATGAAATGGGTGGGCACGCCTTTGGGCGCGCAGGATCGCCTGTTTGACGCCTGCCGGACGCGTCGGACGTTGGAGGCCAAGACCGTCGCTTTTTTAGAGGGCCGGGGTTACCGCGAGGTGATGACACCGGCACTGGAGCTCTATGACTTGTTTGCGCAGACCGGGCACCCGATACCGCCGGAGAGCATGTTCAAGCTCACCGATCGGGATGGGCGGTTGCTCGTTATGCGGCCCGATTCCACGACGCCGATGGCGCGCGTAATGGCCTCAAAGCTCTCTAAAGAGCATATGCCGCTGCGTCTGTTTTACTTACAGGACGTTTTTCGTTCCGACCCCGCGCACACGGGACAGAAAACCGAAACCCGCCAGGCCGGGATCGAACTGTTCGGGGCCGACGGCCTGAAGGCAGATCTCGAAGTGCTCGCGCTCGGCGCAGGGCTGATCTCGGCGCTTTGCCCACGTAGATTCCACATTGAACTGGGGCACGCGGCGCTGTTTTCAGGCCTTGTCTCGGCTTTGCCGCTTGATGCCGAAGAAAAAGAGAGCTTGCGGCGGTTCATCGAGCAGAAAAACTTTGCCGCTTTGGGGGACAGTTTATCCGAACTGTCCGCTTATCCCGCTGCTGAAGCCTTGGGCCGCTTGTCGCTGCTTTCTGGGGGACGGGAAGTGTTCTCGGAAGCGGGAAGTCTTGGCGTGCAAGACGCTGAGGAGGGTTTATCCCATTTGCAAGCCGTGTTTGAAGCGCTTGATCGGGCCGGGATGGGCGGGCATTTCTTCGTCGATCTCGGACTTGTGCATCAGCTTGAGTATTACTCCGGCCTCATCTTCCGGGGTTACGTCGAGGGCATCGGGCGCACCGTTCTCACCGGTGGGCGCTACAACCATCTGCTGGACGCTTTGGGCAAGCCCACAAGCGCCATTGGCTTTGCCATTGACATCGACGCGCTCTGTGACTTGATGATCGCGGAGCAGGAAACGCCACCTGTGACGCTCTTTCACTTTTCCCGGGAAAACTTGGGGCTTGCGCTGCGCCTGATGAATGCGGCGGATCCGGGCACTTGTTTGCTCTCTCAGTGTGAGACCTGGGAGGAGACCTTGTGGCTGGCTCGCACAAAAAACTACGCTCGTGTGCTCGACGTTGAAACGGGACGGGAGGTGGTCTTGTGAACGGCGTGATTCGATTGGCTGTCACAAAAGGCCGCCTGGAAAAGGATTTTCGAAAGCTCATCGCGCGCGCCGGGGTGGACGTCTCCCCTCTGGACGCAGGTACGCGCAAACTGACACATTTGCTGCCCGACGCGGGCGTGGAGGTCGTGCTGGCCAAAGCGCCGGATGTGATCACCTATGTCGAGCACGGTGTGGCCGATGTCGGGCTTGTCGGCAAAGACACCATTTGGGAACATGGCCGCTCGTTTTATGAAGTGTTGGATTTGGGGCTGGGCCGCTGCCGCTTTGCGTTGGCCGTCAAGGAGGGCGATGACTTTTTTGGAACCTATCGCCACCGACGCGTAGCCACAAAGTACCCGCGGTTTACCGCCGAATACTTCGCCAAAAAGGGCTTGGATGTCGAAATCATCAAAATTGAAGGCTCCGTGGAGCTCGCGCCAATCCTCGGACTCGCCGACGCCATCGTCGACATCGTGGAGACGGGCGCAACGTTGCGGGACAACGGGTTGGTTACGATTGAAGACATCGCGCCGATTTCCGCGCGGCTCATCGTAAACATCGCGTCGATGAAACTGCGCAAGAAAGAGGTGCAGAACTTCATTCAGCTCTGCCGTAAGGGGATGGAGAGCGCATGAACGGGTTACATATCGTACAGAGCGGGACAGCCGCGTGTGAAGCTGTGCTGAAGACACTGAAAAAGCGGCAGACCGAGAGCCAAGGTCAGATCACGCAACGCGTCGCCGACATCCTTCGAGACATTCGCGCGGTTGGCTGGGAGGCCGTCTGTCGCTACAGCGAAACCTTTGATGGCGCGTCGCCAAGGGAGATTCCAAAGGCCGAGTGGACGCAGGCGGCCCAAAGCTGCGACCCGGATTTACTTCGGGCGTTCCGGAAGGCCGCTGAGAACATCCGCGCGTTTCACGAGAAACTTTTGGTGTCCTCGGTCGAGTGGGAAACAGACGGTTTGACGCTGGGTGTGATCGTCTCGCCGCTTGCGCGCGCAGGGCTCTATGTGCCGGGCGGAACGGCGGCCTATCCGTCGTCGGTGCTCATGAACGCGATTCCGGCCAAGGTGGCCGGTGTGGAGGAACTGATCATGGTCACGCCACCGACGGAGCAGTTGCGCCCTTCGGTGCTCGCCGCGGCGGAGATTGCGGGTGTAGATCGCGTATTCGCGCTCGGCGGCGTTCAGGCCGTGGGCGCGCTGGCCTACGGCGTCGGCCCCGTGCCCCGTGTGGACAAAGTGGTGGGGCCGGGCAACGCCTATGTGGCCGAGGCCAAGCGCCAGCTCTATGGGCAAATCGACATCGACATGATTGCCGGGCCGTCGGAGCTCTTGATCATCGCCGACGCCGCGGCCAATCCCGCTTTTGTCGCGGCGGACTTCTTGAGTCAGGCCGAGCACGATGTGATGGCCAGCTGTGTATTGCTTACAACCGACGAAGCCCTGGCACAGAACGTGCTTGCTGAAATTGAAAAACAGATGGAGACGCTGTCAAGGCGGGACATCATCGAGCGCTCGTTGCGGGAATACGCTGCCGTCATTGTCTGCCGCGATCTTGAAGAGGTGGCCGAACTGAGCAATACTCTCGCGCCGGAGCATTTGGAAATCCAAACGGAAAACCCGCGCGCCGTGTTGCCGATGATCCGCCACGCTGGGGCCGTGTTTTTGGGGGCCTATACACCCGAACCCCTTGGAGACTACTTGGCCGGGCCTTCTCACGTTCTGCCAACCACCGGAACGGCGCGTTTCTTCTCGCCGCTGTCCGTGGACACTTTCCTCAAGAAAAAGAGCCTCATTGAGTGTTCGAGAGACGCGTTTTTGAAACTCGGGCAGGACATTGAGCGTATGGCAATCGAGGAGAAACTTACGGCGCACGCCGCTTCGGCGACTGTGCGCTCTCAAAGGGAAAACGGGGTAAAGAGTAAATAGGTTGGACAACAAGGTCTTTCTCCCCAATTCAAGAAACGGGAGGACGATACATTTTTCGCAAGGTGATTTATGCATGAAGTGGCCCGAAAAACTGAGCCGTATGGAGGCCTATAAGGCGTCCAGCGGCGACTTTCCCGTCCGCTTGGACGCAAACGAAAGCTTTCTGACTCCGCCAAGCTGGCTTCTCGAGGAATTGCGCGCCACCGCCTCAAAGGTCCAGCTCAACCGTTACCCCGACCCTATGGCCTTGGAGCTGTGCCGCGTGGCTGCCCGTTATTATGGTGTTGGGTCGGAGAATATTGTGGCCGGAAACGGCTCGGACGAACTCATAGCGCTGATCATGGCTTCCTTTGTGCCGCAGGGGGGCCGCGTGCTCATCAGCCGACCAGACTTTTCAATGTACCAGTTCTACGCCGGGCTATACGAATTTATCTGCGTGCCCGTCGGCAAGGAGGAGCGTCGCGCCGAGCCTGAAGCGTTTGTCCGAGCGCTGCGTGAGACCTCGGCGGACCTCGTAATTTTTTCAAACCCCTGTAACCCGACCGGACTCGGCATCACTCGGGATGAGGTGGAGCGGGTACTCCAAGCGGCGGACTGCCTTGTTGTCGTGGACGAGGCCTATATGGACTTCTGGGATCAAAGTGTAAGAGACAAGATTTCTCAGTGTGAGAATCTTCTCATATTAAAGACAGCCTCTAAGGCTGTAGGACTTGCGGCCATCCGTTTGGGCTTTGCCCTCGGGCCGCCGCCATTGATCCAAGCGTTACAGAAGACCAAATCGCCGTTCAATGTAGGCGCCCTGACGCAGGCCGTGGGGGCCACCGTCTATCGGCACGCCGACTACCTCCGGGACTGTGTACTGACCATCCGCGCCTCGGCCAAGTTGCTCTTTGACCAGCTTATGGCGGTTACGGCAGGGCGGAACGGTGTCTTTGTCCACGCGACGAACACCAATTTTGTCCTTTTGGAGACCCCGGAAGCGACGCGAATATATGAGTCCTTGAAAGCTAAGGGCATCTTGATACGTCAAGTCGCGCCGGAGCTTTTGCGCATCACGGCGGGCTCGTTTGAGGAGAGTGCCCGACTGTTGTCGGCTTTGGTGGAGATATTGAGCTGATCCCAATAAGGCTCAACGGGAAAGGCCCAGTGTAGCAGCGTCTCTCTGCGGCTTGCGCGGTCTTGTAAGAAAGAGGAAACGAGAAAGCTTGGAGTGAAACAACGTGCTGATTATGATTCCGGTTTTCAAGTCTAAAGAGAAAGCGAAGGTCACGTGGATCCTTTTCGGTTCTATCATGTTGGCGTTCTTGTTGACGGCTTCGATTTTTTGGGGCATCCAGTTCAACAAACAAAAAACCCACCCGATTGTTAACGCTATGGTTACAGATTACAGTGTTTCAGATGGAAGAAATGTTTGGACTGAGTTTTCTTATGTGTATGACAATCAAGAATTCGTGGTACGCGTCAAGGGACATTCTTATTGGATGGGCTTAGGGAAAGAAATTGAAGTGTTGTGTAACCCATCAGATCCGAAACAAATAGAGACGCTCAGTGGATTGTATACGTGGACAAGTGTCTTTCTGATTATTTCGGTGCTTTTTGCCGTGGTGTTTTTATTTTATCTTGGGAATTACTGTTATATTTTAATAAAAGATAAAAAGCACAATGGATCATAAATGTGTTTAATCTAGGTAACGGTATCTGGAAGGGGAGAAACGTATGCGCAGAGAGGCCACACAAAAGCGGCAGACCCGAGAGACCGACATAGAGATCAAGTTTTCGCTTGACGGCGGTGAAATTCTGGTAGAGACGGGAATCGGTTTTTTTGACCATATTCTCACATCCTTTGCGCTGCATGGACGCTTCGGTTTGACCGTGCGTGCCCGAGGGGATCTGCACGTCGACGGGCATCACACTGTGGAGGATGTCGGCCTAGTGCTCGGGCAGGCATTTCGCGCCGCTGTGGGTTCCGTGGGCTTTGAGCGCTTTGGTGAGGCCAAAGTGCCGATGGACGAGGCGCTTTCCGAAGCGGTCGTAGACCTATCGGGCCGGGCTTATTTGGTCTACCACGCGGCACTGCCGCAGGCGCAAGTGGGTACGTTTGACAGTTGCCTTGGCTACGACTTTTGGCGCGCCTTTACCCAGATGGCTGGGGTGACGATGCACTTGTCTGTCAAGGGGGAGAACGCGCACCATATGTTCGAGGCGATGTTCAAAGCCGCTGGACGCGCTCTCTATCGCGCCACGCGCGTGGTGGATGACAAGATTCCCTCGACCAAGGGGGTGCTCTGATGGAGATATTACCGGCCATTGACCTGTTGAATGGACAGTGTGTGCGCCTCAAAAAGGGCGATTACAATACCCAGAGCCAAGTCGCCGCAGACCCCATTGCCGTAGCGCGCGCCTACCGGGACGCAGGGGCGAAACTCATCCACGTTGTGGATCTCGATGGGGCGCGGGACGGCGTCCGCAAAAATCGTGCACTGGTAGAATCGCTTGTCCAGGCGGCGGCGCCCGCACGTGTGGAACTCGGTGGCGGACTTCGGACGATGAGGGATCTTGAGGACGCGGACGCCTTGGGTGTCTGGCGCTTTGTCTTGGGCTCGGTAGCGGTCAGCGACCCGGCGTTTGTCGCGCAGGCCGTCGCGCGCTTTGGTGAGCGAATTGTCGTCGGAGTGGACGCCCATGGGGGGAATGTGGCTACGCACGGTTGGCAGGAGAGCTCGGGGAGAGATTACCTCAGCTTCGCGCGTGAAATGGAGGCCATCGGCGTCTCGACGCTTGTTTTCACAGACATCGACACAGACGGGATGCTCACGGGCCCGAATTGGGAACGCCTTAGAACGCTGCGGGAGGCTGTATCTTGCCGAATCGTGGCCAGCGGCGGTGTATCCAGCCTGGAAGACCTGGACGGCATCGCGGCGCTGCGTGTGGAAGAAGTCATCATCGGCAAAGCGCTGTATTCCGGTGCCATTTCGCTGGAAGCGGCGCTGCAAAGGGCGCAGCTTGCTCGTCTGTTCCAAAAGTCTGAGCTTATCCCTGCTGTGATTCAGCACGCCGAGACCAAACAAGTGCTGATGGTGGGGTTTACCAATCGAGAAGCCGTAGAGAAGACACTCGCAACGGGCCTGGCCTGGTTTTACAGCCGCTCACGTCAACGCCTCTGGCAAAAAGGGGAGAGCTCGGG
>CAYWWF010000107.1:0-7371 GCA_964461745.1 uncultured Oscillospiraceae bacterium
AGATTGAACGGGAAGGTATCGTTGGCGGCCGGTGTGGTCTCTACGGTCGTGCCGGTGTCCGGAGCGGGGGCGTTGATGGCGGCGGCCGGGGAAGAGAGAGCAAAAAAGAACGGCAACAGGCAGACCATAAGTAAGACAAATTTGCACAGTGTCTTACAGGGTTTCCGTTTCGTTGCCTTCATCCCGTATCCCTCTTATCTTTCTATGAGACATTTCCGCCGAACGCTTCAGCAGGCGGTCATGCAGGGCATCCAATTTTTCTTCCTGTGTGGGCTTCAATGGACGCGAGGCCCGCAGAGCGGAGACATTGGGGCTATAGCGGGGGCGGGGCGAGTCAATGGCCAATGGGTCGGAGATAGTCTGCGAGCCGGACTCGGCAACCGGGCCAGGGGCCGAAGGGGGCTCCGGCGTGTCAGTCAGCGCTTGAGTCGGGGGCTGCGTGGGCACTTCCGGCGCGGGGTCAATCGAAACGGAAGGTGATTGGGCGGGGCTTGCGGGGACGCTTGCACCGACACCCATGGACAAAGAAAAACCCGGGACGGTCTTGTTTCCGGGGACGTTACCAAAATGATGCCACTGGCGGATGTTTTCAACAGCGGCGGCGTAATCTTTTCGGATTTTTGGCGCTTCTGGTGCCCTTGCATCCTGTTGCACCGGCGTGCTTTGTGGCCGGGCGGGCGGCGGGGGCGCTGCCATCTTAACGGGGGGGGGCGTCGATGTCCTTTGCCCGTTGGCCGCAGATGGGGCTACTTGAGCCGACGCACCACTCTGCATGGGTGCCGACCCAAAAATAGAATGCTGACCCGATTCCTCGGGTGCAATCCGTTCGGAAATCGGGCCGGAAGCTTCGCCTTCTTCCCGAGGTGCGTCCGTGTCAGCCAAGACGCGCTGGGAGTGGCTCAGGTAGTCGGAAAAAGATGGAGCGGTGTTGGTTTCAGCGGAAGGGGGTCGCTTATAAGGCGTACCCTTGGGTAAAACGCCGCTGTAAACACCAAAATTGTGCGTAAAGCGGCGAAAAAAGCTGTCCTTTTTTGCCTTGTCCTTCGCATTGGTGGGCGCAAGCAAAATGTCTTGCGCCGTTACCTCGACCGGGGCAGAGGATGTATTCGGGGATGTAGAGGGGTTCAAATCGCTTTCGGGGGCTTCGGTGAACGCTGGTTTCCCGAAGCCGGGGGCGCGAAATTTGCCGCCACGCTCTAGAAAAGAGGGGACGGCGTCGGCGTCTTCAAAGTCGGACTGGGAAAACCCTTCGAGCTTCCGGATGCCGTCTTTGGTGACGCCGAGGGCGAGGATGCGGCCCCCGACATACACAAGGAGGATGTAGGCGTCTTTAGAAATGGCAATGCGATCGAATACGGTCATGTGCCGGCCCCGCGCAGAGAAAAGGTTGCGCCGGGAAAGCCATTTGAGTCCCCATATGCTCAGAATCAGCAAAACCGAAAAGCCCAGGACACCCCACAACAGCGTGGTGGTGCCGTCTGAGCCGCTGTAGGCAGATCGGGCGGGACTGGCTTCCACAAGAAAAAGAGGGGAAAGCACAACACCCATGCTATCCAAGAACCTTTCGCACGGCCTCAAAAACACGCTCGGGCTGGAACGGCTTTACGATAAAGTCTTTGGCACCGGATTGAATGGCCTCAATGACCATGGCTTGCTGGCCCATGGCAGAGCACATGATGACCTTGGCATCGGCATTGACTGCGCGAATTGCTTTCAGGGCTTCAATGCCGTTCATTTCCGGCATGGTGATGTCCATGATGACCAAGTCCGGCTTCAGTTCTTTGTAGCGCTCTACGGCGACCGCGCCATTTTCGGCTTCGCCTACAACGTTGAATCCGTTTTTGGTGAGCACTTCCTTGATCATCATTCTCATGAAGGCGGCATCATCCACGACAAGGATAGAATTTGACATGCGAAAACTCCTCCCTAATGCGAAACATCGGTTGCAGGTTGTCGGGTGGGACAACCTAGGTCGGCGTCTGTGCGCGCCGCCCGCCCGCAGGCGGAAGTTACTGGATTGAAGAGGGCTTGTCCCTTGCGGCCTCTGACAAAAAGGCAAGAGGGCAGCTGAGACATTGCGACGGCTTGTGTCTTACGGTTCCTGCAACAGATTGCGGGAAGAACCGATGATGTCGGAAATACGGACGCCGTAATTGTCGTCAATGACCACGACTTCGCCGCGCGCAATGAGCTTCCCATTGACAACGACATCGACAAGTTCGCCGGCCATTTTGTCCAGGACAATGATCGAGCCGATGTTGAAATCGAGAACCTCTCGGATGAACTTTCTGCTCTTTCCGAGTTCAACCGAAACCGAAAGCGGTACGTTCATCAGGAGATCCATGTTTTCAACTTGCTGTTCGCTATAGGCGCCGGAAGGCGCATCGAATGCTTCAAGATTCACCGGACGAATATCTACCATATCGGGCTGACCACCTTTGACTGGGCGTGCCGCAGGCGGATAGGGCGGATAGCCGTAACCGGGCGGGGGATAACCATACGCTCCGGTGGGCGGATATCCGGGCGGGACTGCGTAAGGGGGCGGCATATCCGACGGCGCGGCAGAGGCCTGTTGTGGGGGCTGCTGTGGCGCTGCGGCCGGGGGGGGCGGCGGAGTTGCCGGGGCAGCCGGAGCCGGAGCCGGTACGGGTTTCGGGGCTTCAACCGGCGCGGGCGCAACGGTTTGGGTCACAGCGGAGGCGGCCACGGCGGCCGTTGAGAGATGGACGAGCTTGTCCACCATTTCTTTGGCAAAGTCGAGCGGCATGATTTGCATAATCTCAGAATTGATGAGATCGCCCACAACCATGTCGAAGCTGATACAGACCATGGGGCTTTTGAGGTTTTTAATCGGAGAATCTTCGAGCGACTGAGACAGATTGATCTGGAAGGCTGTCGGCGGAGAAATGTCAATTGCCTCGCCGACGAGTTTGGCCAGAGAGGTTGAGGAAGACCCAACCATCTGGTTCATGACCTCGCTGATGGCAGACAGGTGCAGGTCGGTCAGTTCGCCCTCCGTGCTTTTTCCGTCGCCGCCCATAAGCAGGTCTGTAATGATTTTAACGTCGTTTTCATGCAAAAACAGCAGGTTCGTGCCTTTGAGGCCCTTGGTATACTGAACCTCGACGCCAACAAAGGGCAGCGGGTATTTCTGGGCGATGTCCTCCATGCTGGCCACGGAGACACGCGGTGTTGTGATATCCACACGATGTCTGAGCATCGTCGAAAGCGTCGTGGCCGACGTGCCCATACTGATGTTGCCCATTTCACCGCAGGTGTCAATTTCCTGGCTTGTGAGCGCCTCCTGCTGATTGGGAACCGAAGTTTCCTGGGCAGCGGGGGCTTCGCCTTCGGGTGCGGCAGTAGGGGCGGCCTCGGCCTCCGTATCCTGAGCGACAGGAGTTGCCGCCGCGACAGCGTTTTCACCGTTCAACAAGGCTTCAATTTCGGCCTGGGATAATCCATTAGTCATTGACGTTTTCCTCCTCGTGGATGATCTCGGCGATTTTTACGGCGTTTCGGTTTTCTTTTATGCCGATGTCAGCACGAAATTTATCCAGATGGCCGACTTTGACAAGAACGGGGGTATCTACCTTGTGCTCCAATTGCAAAACGTCCCCCACTTGCAAGTTGACAATGTCACGGACACTGACAAGCGTTTCGTTGAACACGGCTGTAACAGTAAGGGGTGTGTTCTGTATCCGCTGACGTATGTCCTCATTGGCAGACTCAAGCGTATGGTGTTCGGTGTTGGTTTGGAACAGAGTCTTAGTGTTGAGTTTCTTGCTGATGGGCTCAATGGCCACATGCGGCAGGCAGATGTTCATAAGACCTTCCTGCTCGCCGATTTTGACCGTCAGGGATGTAAGAGCCACCGTTTCATTGAGCGCCACAATCTGCGCAAACTGTGAGCTTGTTTCGATGCGCTCAAAGATGGTGTTCACGGCGATGACTTTCGACCAAGCCTCGTCCAGGTAACGGATCATTTGACGCAAAATCCGTTCCAGCAACACGAGCTCAATTTCCGTGTAGTTTCTCGAAGTCTCGGCTTTGGCGCCGTTGCCACCAAGCAAGCGGCTGATCATCGCGTAGGCGACATCCGGAGAAACCTCTACGAGAGTGGGCCCTACGAGCGGCGGCATACTAAAAATCGACAAAACCACCGAAACAGGCAACGCGTTGACAAACTCGTTGTACTTGAGTTCCTCTACATTGCCCACTTCGATTTGTACCATGGAGCGCAAAACGCCGGACAAAAACGAGGCGAACAGGTGCGCGAAGTTCTCGTAGATGATAGAAATGGTACGGATCTGTTCTTTGGAGAAACGATTGGCCGTACGAAAGTCGTAAGGGCGAATCTTTGTGGCGGGGGTGGTGTCGGTCGCGGCTTGTACGTCTACCGACCCTGAGTTGATGGCGTTAAGGAGTGCATCGATTTCCGACTGCGACAGAACGTCCGCCAAAAAGGGTCACCCCTCTCCTGTAAATTTGTGTTGGGTCAACAAGTTTCAATCCGCTCATTGGTAGGCGAAACGGTAGAAGTATACCATGTGGATGCAATCGGTGTCAAAGGCTTCCGCCAAAGCGTCCTTGATTGTAGCGGCGAGATTGTCTTGCGCCGCGGGATCCTGGATGGCGGCTTCGTCTTGCGCGCGTAAAATACGCAAAATGGCATCTTTGGCAATATAATCCTTATCCGTGATGGTTTGCACCATGCTTTGCACTGTTATATCAATCTTTACCGAACAATTCAAGAGTTGTTTGCTATTTTTGATGTTCGTCACAAAATCGCCCATGTCGATGCTATATTTTTCGACATCTTTTCCACCGGAACCACAGGAAGAAAGCAGCGCTGCCATCAAAGTCAAAAGCATACACAGGCAGAGCAGTTTCGACATCTTTCTCATAGGGGCGTCCCTCCATTGTGTTGAAAATCGGCTGAGGTGCCGGTCAGTGAACTATGACGATACAAAACGGATTTATCAGGGCTGTGGCGAAGGACTCGGCAGAGGGTTTGTGGTCACAGTCTTGATTTTCCGAACAAGAACGAAGTCAACGCGGCGATTGCGCGCGCGGCCTTCGGCCGTATCATTGGAATCGATCGGATGATACTCACCGCGACCGTTACAGTCAAGCATCGCGGGATCCAATTTCGGATAGGTCGGATCGCTGATCGGATATGTGACAATCAAGTAATTCCAGACAGCCCAACTGCGCCGTTGCGAGAGCTGCACGTTGTCTTGGAACTCTGCCGTGTGAATCGGACGGTTGTCCGTATGACCCTCGATGCGCACGTTGGAGAACATGTGCAGATCGGGCCAAACTTGCTTCTGGAAAAAGTCCAAGATCAGCGTTTTGGATTCGTCTTTGAGAATCGCGCGTCCGGAGTCAAACAGGATGTCGCCGCGGACGCGAATGATGACTTCGTAATCGTTGGCTTCCATAATGACGTCGCCACCAATGCCGGTGTCATCGATGTATTGTCCGATGTCCCGAATCTTGCCGGCCCACTCGGTGCCCGCCTCGACGATATCACCGTCAACGATGATGTCGGACTCGCCCATGGACGGATTGTCCGGGTTGTTGTTCATGCCGCCCAGATCGATTTCCGGCAAGCTCTCGTTGAAAATACCCGGAGAACCATTGAAGGCGCTGACCATGCTCTTCCATTTCTGCGCGTCGAGCGTTGAAAAGGAGAACAGGAGCACAAAGAAGGTCAAAACCAGTGTGACCATATCGCTATAGGTGACAAGCCAATCCGGCGCGCCACTCTTTTGTTCAGGTTCAGTTTTTCTCGCCATTGATTCGTCTCACCTCCGCAAGAGAGGATAGTAGCAAACGCCTGATTGGCCGATCGGTGTTGGGAAGCAGTCAAACAAGATACGGTGTCGTGTTTTGACTACTGATCCGAAGCATAGCCGTCGGCCTGTGCAGCTCCTTCCTTCGCGCCGCGCGGCAGGAAAGAATACAGCTTTTCCTCGATGATACGGGGGTTTTCACCCGCCTGAATCGAGAGCATACCCTCGAGCATGAGTTCCATGATGAACACCTCATCGGCGCTCCGCAGCTTCAGCTTGTTGGCCATCGGAATAAAGACCATGTTGGCCAGCAAGCTGCCGTAGAACGTCGTGATGAGGGCTGTGGACATACCCGGACCGAGAGAGGACGGATCGTCCAGGTTTTTCAACATGGTGATCAGGCCGATCAACGTTCCCAACATACCAAAGGCCGGGGCGTAAGCGCCCAGGCTTTCCAGCATACCCGCACCCTTTTGGTGGCGCGAGGTGATGGCGGCGATTTCGGCCTCCATGATGCCTTTGACAAGCTCGGGATCCGTGCCGTCGACGATCAGCATCGTGCCCTTTTGCAGGAAGGGATTGTCGAGGGTTTTCACACGCTCTTCAAGCGCCAGAAGGCCCTCTTTACGGGCCATGTTGGCCAAATCAATGACGTTGGCGATGACCTGCTTGGAATCGGTCTCACGCCGTTTCTTGAACGCGTTGCCTAAAATTTTGGTCAGAGAGCCGATTTCTTTCATCGAATACCCAATGAACAACGCCGCAACAGAACCACCGATGGTAATCATTACGGAAGAGGCACTGATGAAAGCGGAGAGGTCTCCTTGGCCCCAGAAGATACCGATGATGATGACCGCAAAACCGGAGACGATACCGATGATGGTTGTCAGTTCCATAGATTATCTCACCCCTTCGTGGGTCACCATTTTTGGCAACTGTGTGAAGATGTCTGTTCGGTAGCGGATGATGCGCTGAACCACCTCTTGCGCACTCTCTCCCACCACCATTTTCTTGCCGGTGGTCAATGTAACGACCGTGTCAGGGGTTTCCTCAATGAATTCAATCAGATGGGGATTGACATAAAATTGCTTTCCATTGAGTCTGGAAACGGCAATCATCTTGACACCCTCTCCCCGAAGTTTATCTTTAGGGTTTGTTTACACATTGCCCATGCAGTGGTTGCTGCGCCAAATAAAACCAATCTGGGTTTATGTGAACAAACTCCGGTATGACGCCGGGTCAAGTGCGCCCGGCGTCATACCGGCTGTGCGCTTATGTGGGAAAACGGAGCCTCAAAACAGGGTGGGCTCGGTTTTCAAGAATTGCGGCGGTTTACTAGCGCTTGAGGTTGATGAGCTCTTCAAGCATGGTGTCGGAGACGGTAATCACGCGGGAGTTGGCCTGGAAGCCGCGCTGCGTGACGATCATGTCGGTAAACTCCTGGGAGAGGTCCACGTTGGACATTTCCAGGGCGCCAGCCTGCATCGTACCCGCCCCGCCCTCGCCGGGCTTATTGTTCTGCGGCACGCCTGAGTTGTTGGTCTTTTCATAAAGGTTGCCGCCGACGCGGTTG
>CAYWWF010000108.1:0-7355 GCA_964461745.1 uncultured Oscillospiraceae bacterium
TGACGGCCACGCCGATTCCGCGCACACTGAACATGGCGCTTTCCGGCATCCGCGATATGTCGGTCATTGAGGAGCCGCCGCGCGACCGCTACCCCGTGCAAACTTATGTTTTGGAACATGAAGACGGTGTGATCACACAGGCCATCCGGCGTGAAATCGCGCGCGGCGGGCAGGTCTACTATCTGCACAACCGCGTGGAAACGATCGATCTTGTCGCCCGGCGTTTGAGTCAGCATCTGCCCGGTGTCACCATCGCTGTCGCGCACGGACAAATGGGCGACGGCCAGCTCGGGGAGATCATGCGCCGCATGTCCGAGGGAGCCATTCAGCTGCTCGTCTGCACGACGATCATCGAGTCGGGCATCGACATCCCAAACGTGAACACCTTAATCGTCGAGGACGCCGACCATCTGGGACTCGCGCAGCTTCACCAGATTCGCGGGCGCGTGGGCCGCAGTCACCAGCGCGCTTACGCCTACCTCAGCTAACGCCGGGGCAAGATCCTCTCGGAGGCCGCGACCAAACGCCTGTCGGCCATCCGCGAGTTTGCGGAGTTCGGTTCCGGCTTTAAGATTTCCCTCAGAGACCTAGAAATTCGCGGTGCGGGCAACGTGCTCGGTTCCGAACAGCACGGCCACTTGCTCAGCGTGGGTTATGACATGTACCTCAAGCTGCTTGAAGAGGCCGTAAGTGAGGCCCAAGGCAAGGAAAGCACAGGCGTCACCGACTGCCAGGCCGAGCTGAACGTCGAGGCGGGGATCCCTGAAACCTATGTGCCACCGTCGGGCGAGCGCATGGATCTCTACCGCCGCATCGCGGCACTCAGGGACGAAGAGGAGGCCTCAGACATACGCGAAGAACTGCGCGACCGCTTCGGCCCACCGCCGCCCACAACCGAGGCGCTGATTGAGATTGCGCTGCTGCGCGCCTTTGCGGCCCGCTGCGGCATCACCGACATTACGCAGAAAAATGACCGCATCGTCTTTACGCTGGCCCCCGAACGAAAGCCGGACTTTCAGAAGATTTCCACGGTCTGCGGGCTGCCGGACTACCGGGGGCGTATCCTGTTTTCCGCGGGCGACACGCCGCAAATCACGCTGCGCCTCGGCCCACCGGAAACACGCGTGATGAGCCGGGGCCGCCGCGCCGCGGCGGCGCTCGAAACCGGGCGCACGGGACGCGCGCCGCTGACCGAACCCAAGGCGCCGCCCCCGCCCCCGCCGGGCAGCGTGCTGCCCGCCTGCCGTGGGTTTTTGGCGGTGTTTTCGGGTTAGACGACAAACTGAACACAAGTGGGGCTGTATCTCAATTCGGTTCGCAACGTATGCGTTTCGAATTTGATACAGCCCTTCTTATTCCGGCGGGAAAGAATCCTGTTTTGCGAGTCTATTATTTAGTTTTCCCTCGCCTTCAGCGCGGGAAAAACGAGAGATTGCTCTTACGCAATGTTCAGCAAAATGGCATACGGCGCCGTGTCCTGACCATAGGGAACATCTCCATACACCGTCACTTCATAACGGGCGCCTGCTTTGACAGAAAACTCCGTCCACTGATAGGGCATCGGGTAAACGATGGGTTCCTCAACATCTCCATTATACTCGGTCACAACCGTCATTAGATTCAGTCCGCGCAGGAAGACGGAAACAACCGCGTCATCTTCAGCCGTAAACCCATAGGTGTGGAAATAGTCGTCCACCGTGCAGTACGACTGATTGGAATATGTACCGGAAACGATGTCATTCCAATTCACTTCATACACACTGCTCATGGCGAAAGCCGACGTAAGCGTGGCCACTAAGAGTAGCACCAGGGTTAGGCTGATCAGACGCTTGCTGGTTTTTCTCATACTCTCTTCCTCCATGTTGTACAATTCTCTTTCTCGCCGGGCGAGCTTAGAATACCATTTATTGGTATTGTGTTCCAGGGTCTATAGCGTGATTTGCACTTGCATATTGTCATGTACATAAAAACCCCCCGCCTGTAAACCACAGACGCGGGGGGCTTATGTAGTGATTGGGTTGTGTTCTGCACGGATTCGGTATGTATCAGATTCCTTGCTGAGGCGGGGGATATGATACTAGACGAGTTTTACAGAAGGACGATTTCATAGGGAAACTCGTTCAGTGGTGCCCGGCCGGACAAGCACAAACTAGTAATTTTCCAACACACTGCGCGACAGCGGCTTCACGTCACATTCTCTCTTCGTCCTTTTGATTTGTGCATGTATATTATTACCATTTTCGCCCTGGTTTTGCCATTTTCTACTTTTTCCTGCCTTTGATAAAATTGTTCAGCAAAAAAGATAAAACCAAGCCGTTTCATTTTTCCCCTATATAGTAGAAGATTTCTCACGACTGGGACAGTGAGAACTGAGCGTGGAGGATGAGTAATCGTGAAGCGGAGACTGTTTGAGCTTTTGGGCATTATTTCATTGCTGCTCCTTGTTGTCAGTGCGCTGGCGCAGGGGCTGTACTGGGCTTTCTTTGACATCCAGCGGATGGAGGGACAAACCCTGCTGGGGGCTACCGTTTCGCCAAAGCAAAACTATACGGCCTTTGCCTATCTCAACGTCGAAGCCCGGGATCAGCAGGCGGTGCTCGTCCGCGTCATTGACAACCGCAGCGGCTGGGAACGCAATGTCTATTGGCATGTGGGCTGTGACGAGGCTGAGGTTCTATGGCTGGATGACAAAACCGTAGTTGTAAACGGCCAAGCTTTGTACATTACGGAAGACATCTATGACTCGCGCCACGACAACAAAGTGATCAATACTCGACCTTGAACATAGGCTATACGGTTTTACAAGGCCCGCCGGTTGCCCGGAGGGCCTTTTTGTTTATTCTTTATCGATTATTACATTTCGGATCCAATTCAGCTTTTCTTCTCTACGCTCTAGCTCCGTCTGTTTTCACCAAAAAGACTTGTCTATTTTGCCAAACTTCTGCAAAAGCGCCGATTGCAATTTTATTTGTTAAGAGCTATAATGTTAATCGCTTAACTATCTCGCAAAAGGAGATGACAACTCTTGACGAAACTCGCCCGCTATCTCAAACCCTTTGTCTTCGGCCTGCTCTTGGCCATCGCGCTGCTCTTCGGCCAGGCCCTATGCGATCTCAACCTGCCAAACTACATGTCCGACATCGTAAACGTCGGCTTGCAGCAGAGCGGCGTGGAACACGCGGCCCCAGAGGCCATCTCTGTTGACGGTTTGAACCTCTTAACAATCACAATGACCGACGCGCAAAAAGAGCTCGTGACCGAGCACTACCGCCTCGTCTCTACCGACAGCGCGAACGCCCAGGGCAAAACCTACGAATCCCTATATCCAAACGCCGTCGGTGAGGTTTATGTCAGAGCCGATGTGGACGCCGATACGCTGTCCTCCCTCGACGAAGCCTTCGGTCTGTCTGCGGCAACGATGATGCAAGTCGTCCAGGACGCAATGGCTCAGTCCGGTCAGGACATGAGCCAAGTCACAGGCGACCAAGGCGATGCGGAGAAGAAACTTGACCTTGCCAAGCTCTATCAGGCGATGCCGATGCTTCAAATGATGCCCCCCGAGGCGCTCATTGCTGCCCGCGCGGCAGCAGCATCGAATCCCATGATGGTGGGCCAGAGCGGCATCTTTTTCACGCGCGCGTTTTTAGAAGAGCTCGGCGTGGATCTCGGTGCCGTCCAAAGTGCTTACATCTGGCGCATCGGTCTGTTTATGCTCGGCATTGCGCTGCTCGGCGGTTTGGCCACCGTGCTTGTGAGCCTGATTTCCACACGCATCGCCGCCGGTGTCTCGCGGAATTTGCGCCGTGACGTATTCGCGAAGGTCGGCGAGTTTTCAAACGGTGAATTCGACAAATACTCGACCGCGTCGCTGATCACCCGATGTACCAACGACATCACACAGATACAACAGGTGCTGATCATCGGCATTCGCATGGTCTGCTACGCGCCGATCATGGGCATCGGCGGCATCATCATGGCCGTCGGCAAATCCGCGTCGATGAGCTGGATCATCGCCGTGGCCGTCGCCGTGCTGATCGGCTTGATTCTCATCATTGTCGCGGTTGCGATGCCAAAGTTTAAGATTCTGCAAAAGTATGTCGATAAGTTAAACCTTGTCACCCGCGAAAACCTCAGCGGGCTCATGGTCATCCGCGCGTTCGGTGCGCAGGCGCACGAAAAAAAGCGTTTTGATGCAGCCAACAAAGATCTCACCAAAACCAACCTGTTTATCAACCGCGTGATGGTCTTTATGATGCCGATGATGATGTTGATCATGAACGGCGTAACTTTGCTCATCATCTGGGTTGGCGCGCAGCAAATCTCGGAGTCCGCGCTCCAAGTCGGCGATATGATGGCCTTCATGCAGTACGCGATGCAAATCATCATGGCCTTTCTGATGATCTCGATGATGTTCATCTTAATCCCGCGCGCGTCTGTTTCCGCCGTGCGCATCAACGAAGTGCTCAAAACCAAGGTCTCCATCGTTGACCCCAAAAACCCCAAGCCGTTTGACAAGAGCAAAAAAGGTCTTGTGGAGTTTCGCCATGTACACTTCCGCTATGAGGGCGCCGAGATGGACGCCGTCAGTGACATCAGTTTCACGGCGCATCCCGGCCAAACCACGGCGATCATCGGTTCAACGGGTTCCGGCAAGTCTACACTCCTGAACTTGGCACTGCGCTTTTATGACGTAACGGAAGGTGCCGTTCTGATTGACGGCACGGATGTCCGCGAGGTGCGCCAAGCCGAACTGCGTGAGAAAATCGGCTATGTCCCGCAAAAGGGCATACTGCTCTCGGGCACCATCGACTCGAACCTGCGCTACGGAAAACGTGAGGCCACCGCCGAAGAAATTGAAACCGCCGCGCGTGTCGCGCAGGCCGCCGATTTCATCGGGGAGAAACCTGAAGGTTTTGAGGCCCCGATTGCCCAGGGCGGTGTCAACGTCTCGGGCGGACAAAAGCAGCGGCTATCGATTGCGCGCGCGCTGGCCCGTGATCCTGAAATTTTGATCTTTGACGACAGCTTCTCTGCGCTGGACTTCCGCACCGACGCGACTTTGCGCCGCGCGCTCAAGGAACACACCGCGGACGCCACCGTCATCGTTGTGGCCCAACGCGTGGGCACAATCATGACCGCCGAGCAGATTCTCGTTCTCGCCGATGGCAAAATTGTCGGCCGCGGCACTCACAAAGAATTGCTGCAAAGCTGTCCGGAGTATTTAGAGATTGCCTCGTCGCAGCTCTCAAAGGAGGAACTGGCATGAGTAAAGCAAACAAAACCCCCACCCCCAGCGGCCAGAGCTCCGGGCAGCGGCGCGGCGGCCCAATGGGCGGCGGCATGGGCGGCCCGATGGGCGGCATGATGTCCGGTGAAAAGGCCCGCGATTTCGGCGGCACGATGAAGAAGCTCATGAATTATTTGGGCTCTTACAAATGGACGATCCTGTTTGTCTGGATCTTGGCCATTGGCTCAACCGTGGCGATGATTCTGGGCCCGAGTATTCTGGGCGACGCCACCGACGAACTCGTCGGCGGTTTTATGAAGCAAGTCTCCGGCACCGGCAACATCGACTTCGGCGTCATCGGCGGCATTCTGATCACCCTCATCCTACTCTATGGGCTCAGCGCCCTGCTCTCCTACTTGCAGGGCTTTGTGATGGCCGGTGTAAGCACGAAGGTGACCTATCGCCTGCGCGACGACATCGGAAGCAAAATTCACAGACTGCCGTTTCAATACTTCGACAAGACAACGCACGGCGAAGTCCTCTCCCGTGTCACAAACGACGTGGACACAATCAGCATGACGCTGAGCCAAGGTCTTACACAGATCATCACCTCGGTCACCGCGATCATCGGTATCCTGATCATGATGCTGACCATCAGTTGGCAATTGACGCTGGTGGCTGTATTCGTCTTGCCGCTGACAATGGGCTTTGTGATGATGATCGTCAAAAAGTCTCAAAAGCACTTCGCGCGTCAGCAGGAGTATCTCGGGCACATCAACGGCCATGTCGAAGAGATGTTTGGCGCGCATGTCGTCGTCAAAGCTTTTGGCGGCGAAAAAGAATCCCTGGAGACCTTTGACCGCTCCAACGATACGCTCTATCAGTCAGCCTGGCGCGCAAACTTCCTCTCGGGCCTGCTCATGCCGATTACGATGTTCATCGGCAACCTCACCTATGTCGCCGTCTGTATTTTCGGCGGCGCGCTCGCGGCGGGCGGCATTATGACCATCGGCGGCATCCAGGCCTTCATTCAATATGTCAGAAGCTTTACCCAGCCGATCTCCCAGCTCGCGAACATCTCGAACGTCTTGCAGCAGACCGCTGCGGCGGCCGAGCGCGTGTTTGAGTTCTTGGGCGAAGACGAAGAGGTGACCGAGGCCGAAAACGCGCTCACGGTCAACCGCACCGACAAACCCGACACGGAAACGAACGTCTCCGTCCACGGAAACGTCGCGTTTGAACACACAAGCTTCGGCTACAACCCCGAAAACATCATCGTCAAAGACTTCAGCGCCAAAGTCAAGCCCGGTCAAAAAATCGCCATTGTCGGGCCGACAGGCGCGGGTAAGACCACGATGGTCAAACTGCTCATGCGCTTTTACGACGTAAACGCCGGCGCGATCACCATCGACGGCCACGACATCCGGCTCTTCAAACGGGATGAGCTTCGCAGCCTGTTTGGTATGGTGCTCCAAGAAACCTGGCTCTTCAACGGCACCATCGCCGAAAACATCCGCTACGGCAAGCTTGACGCGACCGACGAAGAGGTTGAAGCTGCTGCCCGCGCCGCCCAAGTCGACCACTTTGTGCGCACCCTGCCCGACGGCTATCAGATGGTGTTAAACGAAGAGGCCGGGAACATCTCCGAGGGTCAAAAGCAGCTCATGACGATTGCGCGCGCGATACTCGCCGACCCGGAGATCTTGATCCTCGACGAAGCGACCAGCAGCGTCGACACTCGCACCGAAGTGCTGATCCAGAAGGCCATGGACAACTTAATGCACGGGCGCACAAGCTTTGTGATCGCCCACCGCCTCTCGACGATACGCAACGCCGACTTGATCCTTGTCATGCGCGACGGCGACATCGTCGAACAGGGCACACACGACGAGTTGATCTTAAAGGGCGACTTCTACGCGAGCCTATACAACGCGCAGTTCGAGTCGCCTTCCAGCGAAAACGCTTCTTGAGTAGCATCCTCACCCCCGCCTTCGGCGGGGGTGAGGATGCTGTGTTTTCACAACCCAAGGAAAGGAGAGTGAGACAGCCATGGATCAATCCCTTAAGGGCGAGTTTGTCCGGATGTTTTTCCGCTTCCGCAAATCGGCTCTCGGCTTCCCGGGCCTTA
>CAYWWF010000109.1:0-5391 GCA_964461745.1 uncultured Oscillospiraceae bacterium
TGGTCTGCTCAGCGTGGAGATGGTTGGGGGTGCAAATGCAGACAATATCCACGTCCGGGTCGCGGAGACCCGCGTCGATGTCGGTGTAGACGCGGGCTTCGGGCACGCCGCATTCGACGGCGCGGGCGCGACCTTTCTCCTCACTGCGAGAGACCAGAGCCACCACACGAGAATGTGGATTCATCGTAAAGGCGCGGATATGTTCGCTGGAGACCCAGCCGGTACCCACAATCAAAACGCCATAAACTTTAGACATAAAAAAACATCCCTTTCGTATAAGTCTCTTTTTTTGCCCGCCGAAGGCGGGCAAAAAATACATCAACCAAACAGCCGCCGGGCCGTTTTCCTGGCAAAGTCCAGTGTCAGATCCACATGATGGTGTGCCGGGGGAATGAGCTCGACGATCGCGTCTCCCTTGTAATCGATGTCTTTGAGCGCCCGGGCCACTTCCGGCCAGTCCACATCGCCGTCTAAGAGGTTTGTAAAGGCGCAAATGTTGTCGACAGACACGCGGTAGTCTTTCAAATGGAGCCGCTGGATGCGCTTCCCCATCGTACGGATCCACTGCTGGGGGTATCCGAAGCGGCGAGCGTTGCCGATATCAAAGTAGATGCCAATGTTCGGTCGCCCGGTTTCGTCTACAAGCCGATTGAGTTCGAGTGGACTATAAAGAAAATGGTTCCACACGTTCTCCACAGCAAGCATAATGCCGCCAGCGTAGTCGGCGAGCTTGACGAGCCGCTCTTGCACCCGATGGTAGGCCGCGGCGTAGTCCATGTCCGGTGTGAGCATGCCGGGGATGATCAGAACGCTTTTGGCCCCAAGGATATGGGCCGCGTCAATCATCTTTTTGAGGGCGTGCTCGCACTTTCTCGCGGTCGACTCATCCTCCGCCGTGAGCGGGTAGACCGAAAAGCTTACGATGCTGCCCACGCTGTCGATGGGGAGACCCAGGTCGTCGGACATGAGTCGGAGTTCCCGCACATTGGCGTCGGTCGAATATACGTTCAACAGAGGGTTGTGGTAGGTGCTGATGTCCAGTGTGTCGGTGACACCGCCGCCGGACTTTGCGCTTTCCGCCGCGGTAAAACAGGCTTCAAAGCTGTCATAACCCAGCCTTTTTGACGTCTCCATCGCCGTCCGCACATCCATAGAGGCAGGCCAGCAAAACTGGTTGATGCCGATTTTCATCCTATCTCTCCTTCCGTTTGAACGCGCCCTGACCCGCCACGACCCCGAAGATGATCAGGCCTTGGACAATCAGTTTGCCCACCTGTCCGATGGACAGCATCGTGAGCAGCGCAAAGAGCAGCATCATGAAGAAAGCGCCCAGCACGCCGCCCCAGACTCCACCGCGTCCGCCTTCGATGGCGTTGCCGCCGATGAGGACAGCGGCCAGGGAGTTGTTGATGTAGTCGCCACCCAGTGAGAGCGAGGTGGTGCCGATGTACCCCGACGCGAGCAAGCCCGCCACGGCGGCCAACAGCGACGAAAGGATGTAGGTGGAATATTTCACGCGGTCGGACTTGATGCCGCAAAGTCGCGCGGCTTTGGCGTTGCTACCCACGGCATAAAGTTTGCGGCCATATGGCGTAAAGCGCAGCACCACCCATACGACCAGAGCCAAAACCAGCCAAATCACGGTAGAGTACGGGACAGGCCCGACCAGGAAACCGTTGCCGATGGTCTTGAGCAGCGGGGACACGTTGCCGCTCGGGGAACCGCCTGTGTAGACCAAATAGACGCCCTGCATGATGGACATCGTACACAGAGTCATGATAAACGGGGCAATTTTCAGTTTGAGCACCCCGAAGCCGTTGATGAGGCCCACCACAAGACCGAGGCCCAGGCAGACCAGCACGGCGGTAAAGAAGTTTTTGTCCTGGCCCTGCATAAGCGAGACGGCAAAGACATTGGTGAGGGTCACCATGGAGCCGACCGACAGGTCGATGCCGCCACCGAGTATAACCAAGGCCTGGCCGAGCACGACGATGCCCAAGGCGCTGGCTTGACGGGTGATGTTCATGGTTTGTCCGACCGTCACCGAGCCGGGTCGGATGACGCCCTGGACAACGGTGAGGACAATGATGGCGCCGGCTAGAATCAGCATTTGCACCGTGCTTTGGGACAGCCCGCGTCGGCGCAGGTCATTTCCCGTCATGCTTTTTCACCTCCACCATGGCCGAAACGGAGTAGATAATCATGGCTACTACCAGCAACAACCCCTTGAGTACGTATTGATAAAAATGATTGACACTCAATATGTTCATGACATTCGAGAGCATACTGATGAGAAACGCGCCGGCCACCGTACCGGCCACCTTGCCGATACCTCCGGTAAGCGCCGTGCCACCGATGGCCGCGGCGGTGATGGAATCGAGCCCAAAGGTGCTGCCGACGAGAGGGTCGCCGATGCGCATACGGCTGGCCAGCAGCAGGCCAGTACAAGCCGCGCAGAGGGCGGCCACCACGTAAGTGAGCACACTGATGCGACGGGATTTCACGCCCATCGAAGCGGCAATGCGGGCGTTGCCGCCGATGGCGTAAATGGCAGTGCCCGTCGGGGTGCGGTACATCAGGTGCCGGATGCCGAAATAGAAGGCCAACAGCACCACTATGGATACGGAAAACACGCCGCTGCGCGCCATAAGAAAACCTGAAAGCCCCGGATGGATTCTGCCTCCGGCCACGGGCAGGACACCCTGGGACACGCCCGAGAGCAGGATCATCATGCTCAAAGTGGTAATCAGCGGCGGAACCTTGCAGTAGTTTACGCCGAGGCCGTTAAACAGACCGACAGCGATGGCCGTACCAAAGACCAAAACGAGTCCCAGCAGCAACGCGGCGGCTGTGCCCGGCTGCATGGTTACGGCGGCGATGCACGCGGAGAGGCTGATGAGGGAGCCGACGGACAGGTCAATGCCGCCGCCCACCATCACCACGGTCTGTCCCAAACTGACCACGGCCAGCGGGACGCACTGGACGATGATGTTGCCGATGTTCTCCGCCGAGCGGTAAGCGGGGGAGATGATGAGCATCACCAAAAAAACCGCGATCAGCAGTCCGTAGATCACAAAAAGGCTCTTCACCTGCTGGTTGATGGCCCATGTTTTTTTCACGTTTCCTCCCCTCCCTTCTGGGTAGCACCGCTGGCCGAGCGCATAAGACGCTCTTCTGTCGCCTCACTTCTTGGCACCTCGTCGGTGATACGCCCCTCATAGAAGACCAGGGTGCGATCCGAGAGGCCGATGAGTTCCAGCATATCGCTGGTCAGGATGATGATGCCCAACCCTTCCCGCGTGAGCTGATGGATGATTTCGTAGACCGACATACGAGCCCCCACGTCGATGCCGCGGGTGGGCTCATCGATGATCAGTATTTTGGGTCCGGCCATGAGCCAGCGGGAAAGCATGACCTTCTGCTGGTTGCCGCCGGAGAGATTTCCTGTCTGTTGTTCCAACGAAGGGGTCTTGATTTGCAGCCGTCGGGCGTATTCTTCCACCTGCTGCCGCTCCTTCGCGCCCTGGATGAAACCCAGTTTGGAGGTGATGCGGCGCAAGGCCGCCAGAGAGGTGTTTTCCCGAATTGACTCGTGAAGTACGAGACCCTCACCGCGGCGGTCGTGGGTCACATAGCCCACCCCGTCATGGATGCGGCGGCCAATGCCCCCTTTGGGCGCCATTGTTTTGCCGCAGGCGGTGATTGAACCGCTTGTAAAGGGCATCTCCCCGAAGATCGCGCGGGCCGTCTCGCGTTGTCCTTGCCCCTCGAGTCCGCCGAAACCCACAATTTCTCCGGCGCGGACGGCGAAGCTGACACCTTGGGCGCAGCCCGGAACCGTTACATCTTTCACTTCAAGCAATACCTCACCGGGTATGACAGCCGAGCGGTCGGGGTAAATGTCGGTCAACGTGCGGCCCACCATCATAGTGATCATGCGGTCGCGGGTGATCTCTTCCCGGTTCAGGTTCCCGGCGTTCTTGCCGTCCTTGAGGACGGTCACCCGATCGGCAAGCTTTACCACTTCTTCTAAGCGGTGAGAGATGTAAATGATGCCGACACCCTGGTCTTTCAGGCCGCGAATGATGGCAAAGAGACGTTCCACCTCGTCCTCACTGAGGGCGGCGGTGGGTTCGTCCATGATGAGGATGCGGGGTTCACCGATGACTGCGCGGGCGATTTCGACCAATTGCTGATCGGCCAAACGCAGACTCCCCACCAAGGCGTCGGGATCCAGCTTGTATCCCAGACGCTCGTTGAGGGCAACCACCTCTTGGCGCATCTCGTTTCGATCCAAACTACCCCTGCGCTTTTTTTCGTGGGCTAAGAATATGTTTTCGGTGACCGTTAGGTTTAACAGCAGATTGGACTCTTGATGTACAAACCCGATGCCAAGGCCATAAGAGGCGTTGGGGTTTGCGATGGTAACCGTCTTTCCCTCAAGGAGAATGGATCCTTGCGTGGGCTGAAGCAGACCACCTAAGAGGTTCATGAGAGTACTCTTCCCCGCGCCATTCTCCCCTACCAGGGCATGGATCTCCCCCTTGGCGCAGGAAAAGTTTACCTGATCCAAAGCGGTGACGCCCGGGAAGGTCTTGGTGACGTCTCGCATTTCAAGATAGGGCACAGTGGACAATGTGATCAACTCCTCAGGGCGTAGCGTTTTCCCGTTAACCGCACACCGGAGGGCCAACGCCCCCCGGTGTGCGGTTTCGTCGGGTGTAGTGACTGATTGTCGGTGTTCTTACTGATTTAAGCCCTGGGTGCCGTCTTTGCCGCTGCCGTAGAGAGCGACGCGGTCGGCTTCGGACATACGGGTGTTGGCCCAGAAGCTGTCGGACAGGTCTTCGCGGACATACTGATCGAGCTTGTCCTGCGTGAAGACAGGGATCTCCACCACGGTGTCACGCTGTTCGGGCTGCTTGCCTTCCAGAATGTCCAGACCGATGCGGGCGCCCTCGGCAAAGAGCCAGGTGGGCATGGAAGTCGAGATGGACGTGAAGCCATTGGAAATGTTGGCTTTCCAAATTTTCAGGAAGCCGTTGTTGTCTTCACCGGTCATGGGCACGAGCGGACGACCGGCGGCCAAGAAGGCCTCCACAGCGCCGCGGGTCATGTCGCCGCCGCAAGACCAAATGCCATCAATCTGCGGGAACGCGGCCAGCAGGTTTTCGGTCGCAACTTTACCCTTGGCATAATCCCAATCGGCAAATTCTTCGCCCAAAACTTTGATGTCGGGATACTGATCCAAAACTTCTTGGACACCGGCGCGGCGATCCACCGCAGAGGAAAGACCGGACATGCCGTTTAAGATGACGATGTTGCCTTTGCCGCCGAGCTGTTCGGCCAGCCACTGCATACCCGCGCGGCCGAAGTCTTGATCCTTCGCGG
>CAYWWF010000109.1:5491-7351 GCA_964461745.1 uncultured Oscillospiraceae bacterium
AGCTGTTCGGCCAGCCACTGCATACCCGCGCGGCCGAAGTCTTGATCCTTCGCGGAGACGGAGGCGTCATACGCGTCGGTATTGACCGGGGAGACACAGGTGACCACCGTGATGCCCTTGGCTTTCGCATCTTCCAGGACAGGCACCACTGCGTCGGGAGAGATGGCTTGGAGCAGCAAGAGATCCACGCCTTTGCTGATGAGATCTTCGAGGTCGGAGATCTGCTTGTTTACGTCGTTGTTCGCGTCGGTGATAAAGTACTCGGAGACGCGGGCGTCATTCTTCAGGTAGGACTCCAGCTCGTTGACACACTGGACGCCCCAGGAGTTTCCAACCCAGACGTTGGAAAAGCCGACCTTGAAGGTCTTGCCGGTGTTGTCCGGGGTGGGACTGCTGTCGGGAGACGTGGAAGTCGGAGGCGCGGAGGAAGGCGAGGGGCTGGTGGTACCGTTGCCGCCGCAAGCGGCCAGGCTGAGAATCAGGGCCAGTACCAGAGAGAAGGCTGCCAATCGATGGATGAGCTTTTTCATGTTGTTACTCCCTTTCCTATATTTCTTACTTGGTTTGGCGGACTGCAATTTGCACAAAAACGCGTCTTGTCTCCGCCCGATCTATATTTATTGTATAGTTCGCTTTTGACAATAACAATTCCAGATATGGCGTATTTATTGACAGAAGTGGCTACTTGCAAATTTTTGTGTTATACTATTTATTACCCCCGCATTTAAATGCTGGAATATTTCTATTTATTTTCATAATAAGCATTGGCTTTGCTGCCTTGACATTCCAAAGTTATACAGGCTACATTGCCATATCTAAAAGGAGGGTTGCTATGGAAGGCTTTAATTGGGAATTCAACTTTGACGCCTCGTTTCCAATGTATATCTTCCCGTTTACCGTCGTGGGCAATCGGGACAACATGCATTGGCACCAGTATTTTGAGATTGGGCTCTGTGTGGAAGGCCAGGGCAAGTTTGTCTATATGAATAAAGTCTACAACGTGAGAAAGGGAGACATTTTTGTTTCCAACAATTTTGAAAACCATGTGGCCATCAGCGAGGGAAGCGATGTCACCGAGTATATCTTTCTGATCTTTATGCCCGAATTCATCGCCAACCCGCATGGACGACAATTTGACCTGAGTTATCTTTCTTTCTTTAAGTATAACCCGATTTCGTTTAATAATAAGATAGACGCGGAACAACCTGTAGCCGGACGGCTCCACACCCTCATCACCGAGATGCTCAGCTTCTATCAGGGCGAGGACGCAAACCGCCGGATGGAGCTGGACATCCGGGTGCGTCAGGTCTTACTGGAACTCTCACGGTACTACGCCGAGCATGGCGGCCGAGAGGATACGGGCGATGTCCTGATGCACGTCAAGATACAAAAGGCCATCAAGTATCTCAACATCCACTACAGCGAAAACATCACGATTGCCGGTATGGCCGAACTGCTCGAAATGAACCCCTCCTACTTCCGCCATCTTTTTAAGGCCTCTACCCAGATGTCCTTCAAGTCCTACATCACCCATCTGCGGTTGTCCCAAGCCCAAAAGCTGCTCCTGGCTACAAACAAAAGCGTCAGCGAAATCGCAAGCGAGGTGGGATACAGCAACATGAGCCAGTTCTACCGCGTCTTTGACAGGTTCGCCCACCTCTCCCCGGCCGAGTATCGCAAGCAGTATCGAAACGACAAGGAATAGCACAAAAAAGACCACGGGGTGTCGTAAAGTCGACACCCCGTGGCTATTACTTTGTTGTATAAGGTTATTGCTCTGCCAACTCAAACTTGAAGGCGCGTGTGCGCGCCTGTCATCTTCGGATGGGATTTAGACGTGAAAAAGGGGACTCAGCGCCC
>CAYWWF010000110.1:0-2419 GCA_964461745.1 uncultured Oscillospiraceae bacterium
CTCCACCTTTGTTTGGAAAGGCCGATGCAAACATGTCCGTTCAACCCATAGACCCCACCATTCGCGCCGGAGAAAACCCCGGACAAGCCCAGAGCAAAGCGGGGGAGACCCAATCTCTGCTAGCAAACCTCAACGAAAAACAAAAAGAAGCCGTTTTACACACCGAAGGCCCTTTGCTGATTCTGGCGGGCGCAGGCAGTGGCAAAACGACAGTGCTCATCGCGCGCATCGCGCGGCTCATTGAATTGGGCGTCGCGCCGTGGCGCGTTTTGGCGCTGACCTTTACAAACAAAGCCGCCGGGGAGCTCAAAGAGCGCTTGGTCTCTAAGTTGGGATCCGCCGCCGACGGCGTTTGGGCGTCCACCTTTCACTCCTCTTGTGTGCGCATCCTGCGTCGCGACGCCGAGAGACTCGGGTTTACACGTGATTTTACGATCTATGATACCGACGACGCGTTGCGCCTGATCAAAGAGGTCTGTAAAGCACAAAACATTGACACCGAGCGCGTGCCGCCCCGGACGCTGCTGACCGCCATCAGTCGCGCAAAGGATGAGATGCTCTCGCCCGCGGACTACGAGCGCCTAGTGGCGCGGGACGGTGATTTTCTTGCCAGCCGCACGGCTTCGGTCTACCGGGCCTATCAGGCGCGGCTCAAAGAGATGAACGCCGTGGACTTCGACGACATCATCCTGCACACCTACCGTTTGCTCTGCGACTGCGAGGACGTGCGCACATATTATCAAAACCAGTTCCAGTACATTTTGGTCGACGAATTTCAAGATACGAACAAGCTTCAATACCGCCTGGTGTCTCTGCTTGCGGCCAAATCGCGTAATTTCTGCGTTGTGGGCGATGACGACCAAAGCATTTACAAATTCCGGGGTGCGACGATAGAGAACATTTTGGGCTTTGAAGAGCAATACCCCGACGCACGCGTGATTCGCTTGGAGCAAAACTATCGCTCGACGGGCCGGATTCTCAAAACCGCCAACGCTGTGATTGAAAACAACTTGGGCCGTAAGGGGAAAACACTCTGGACCGCCAACCACGAGGGAAAGCCCATTGTCTGGTATGTCGGGCGGGATGATTTTGATGAAGCCGCTTACATTGCGACGCAAATCCTTCAAGGGATCTCACAGGGGAGAACCTACAAAGATTTTTGCCTCTTGTACCGCGTAAACGCCCTGTCCAACCGATTGGAGGACACTTTGCGGCGCAATGGAATACCCTATCGCATTGTGGGTGGTGTACGCTTTTTCGACCGCGCGGAAGTGAAGGATATGCTGGCCTATCTACACGTGATTCGCAATCCGCGCGACAATGTGCGCTTGCTACGCATCATCAACACTCCGGCGCGTGGCATCGGGAAACAGACGATTGAAGTGGCCGTTTATTTGGCCCAGCGGGATCAGGTTGCACTGTTTGATGTACTTTGTCAGGCGAGTGAATACCCCGAACTGTCTCGGGCCGCGCGGGCGCTCTTGGGCTTTACCGGTTTGATCCAAGAACTGCAGGCAGCCTGTGCCGCGATGGAGCTACACGACTTCTACGACCTTGTCGTAGAGAAAACACAGTACGTGTACACGCTTGAGGAAAAAGTGGACTTCGAGTCTCAAGGGCGCATAGACAACGTGTTGGAATTGGGTTCTTCCATCAAAGCGTATGTGTTGGGGCAGGAAGATCCGACGCTCGGAGGATTTCTAGATGAAATGTCTCTGACCACGGACATCGACCGTTACGATGAGAGCGCGGACGCCTGTGTGATGATGACAATGCACGCAGCCAAAGGCCTAGAGTTTCCGGTGGTGTTTATGGCCGGTGTGGAGCAGGGCATATTTCCGGCCACCTACCGCCATACGGATCCGCAGGACATGGAGGAGGAACGGCGCCTCTGCTACGTGGCCATTACACGCGCGCGGGAGCAGCTGTTCATCACCGGCGCGCAGCAGCGGCTGATGTTCGGGAAAACCACCTACAACCCCGTTTCGGACTTCATCCGGGAAATGCCGTCAGACTGTTTGCTACCGGCTTTTGATACAGCCATGTTGTCTGGCGCGCGTACAGATGGATGTACCGAATATGAATCGGGGTGGGGAAGTGAGTTTCCTCGTGAAAAACGCGGCGGTGCGGAGACGTCTACCCAGCGTGGCATTTCCTCCGTTCCACGGTCTACCGGGGCGCTCCGTGCCGCATCTTCATCTACAAGTTTCGGTTCCGCTTCTCGCAAGAGTGCAAGCGCTTCCAACTTGACCGCAGGGAAAACGGCTGCCGATACGCTGTCATTAAAGGCCGGTGACAGTGTTACACACAAGGCCTTTGGGGATGGTTTCGTGCTGACCGTCACACCCATGGGCGGCGACGCGCTGATCGAAATCGCTTTCACGCAAGGTACAAAGCGGCTGATGCTGAAGTCTGCCTC
>CAYWWF010000110.1:2519-7257 GCA_964461745.1 uncultured Oscillospiraceae bacterium
ACGCCCTTCGCATTTACGCTGGCAACCGACGGATTGTTCGAGGTGTAAGTCAGGTTCACAAGCGCGTTGGAAGGAGTCAGAGCAACGTACTTCGACAGGTCATAGGTGGTCGCTCTCTTAATGGCCACATTGGTCGGGACGGTGAGCTTTACATTTTCGAGCGGAATGGCTTCCCACTGGGCGGTCAAGATGACGTCCGCCTTGAGGTTTTCGAGCGCCGCTTCGTCGGCATAAAAGCCGTCAGCACCGCCGGAGGCCATCCAGCCAGCAAAGGTGTAATGCTCGCGGGTGAAGACGTTGGCCGGAATTTCGTAGTCGCTTGTGTACTCCACGCGGCCACTGTCCATCGTACCTTCGCCGCCATTGGCGTCAAAGGAAATGTTGACTTTCACGGTTTCAACGAGGAAGTCATCGACGATGAGGAAGGTGGTGTGCAGGGAACCCGGAGCGCTGGCGCAGCCGATGACCACGTAGCAGTCCGAATCACCATCGGGCGTTGTGAAGGTGATGGAGGCTGTGCGGGCCTCACCGCTTCTCGGGGCAGCGGGCAGGCTCTGGCTGGCGATTTGCTGGCCGCTGCCGTTGAAGGCGCGGACAAAGTACACGTTGTTGCCGGGCGCGGTGTAGTTGAAGGTGACGGTGTACTTCATGCCAGGCGCAAACGGAACGGTTGCCGGGGTGGTTCTGAGGATCGAGGATTTGGCGCTGTCTTCATAGACTTTCAGCGAGTAGCGACCGTTGATGACATAGCATTCCAACTGATTGGTTTCATAGCCATTGACAAAATCGGGCGCTTTTTCCGCGATGTGTGTGTTGTTGCCGCCGCCGCCGACATACATGAACGGGCCGTAACCTTCGGAGACGTTCTCGAAGTCTTCGTAATAGTAGGCGCCTTCCGGCAGCTCGGTCTTACCCGGATTCACCCAGATGCGCGCGTCATCGAAGACGACCGTCGGGGTGCCTTCCGCAACGTTCAGCGTGAAGGTTTCGGTTTCGCTTGTCGCGGTGAAGCGGACTTCAATGCGGGTCATGCGCGGATACGGGTTGTTGGCCACGCCGGCTTTCCACTTGCCGGGTTCGTCGCCGTTGTTGACCGCTGTTTTCACGATGGTCTTGGACACGTCGCCCACGCTGAGGGTGACCGCACGGGTGTTCGTAGCGGCGGAGCCGATCTGCGTCCAGATGGAAGCGGTGTAGGTTGTGCCCGGGGTGAGGCCAACGATTTCGTTGGTGATCGTTGTGGCTTCGGGTCCGACACTCATGATACCGTTCCAGCGCTGGTCAAGGACCATGCTGACATTCTCGGTCACGCTGGGCTTCCAGGAATCAAAGGAATGGGTGTCAAAGCCAGGATCGGCGATGTGGCCGCGGCCGGCTTCAACCGAACCAAAGTCACCGGCGAGGGCTTCGGGGGTGGCTTCGTTCTTGTAAATGATGTACGGGGTGCTGGAGGAGAGGCTGCTCAGATCCACCTGACGGTTGGTCACCGGGAAGGCTTCGTTCACAAGAATTCTTCCGGTGTCGGTGAGCTTGTAGATCTGTACGGTTTCCATGTTACCCCAGCTCATCGGCAGGGTCCACACGGTGGTGCGGGAGGCACCGGTCTTGGCGTTCCAGTAGTAGATCTTCTCTTCGGTGATCGGGCTCCAGGGGATGAAGATTTGGCTGGAAGAGCTGGAAATGTTGATCTTGTTGCTCGCGACGGAGTAGTCCATGATGGCAACCAGGTTGCCGTCCGGCGCGTAAATCTTTGTGGCGGCGCCATCCATAACGGAACGGGCACCGGCCATGCTGGAAACTACATTGCCGTCGTCATCGATCGGCGCGCCAAAGGTGATTTCGTTGGCTTCCCAACGGTTGACCGGGAAGTACTGCATGTACTTGGAGGCGACGTTCTGGTTGTAGAACACACGGACGCCTTCCTCAATGCTGGTGCGGTTCTGCCAGGTCGCGATACCGGGCTGCACGGAACCGCGCAGCATGTTGCTGACATAGGGGCTCGTGACAGGGAACACGTCTTTGGTGTCGTTGTAGATGTAACGGAAGATCTGGCTGCCGTCGCCGCTGGTCGGATAGTAGAGGTCGGTGCCCCAGTGGGTCCAAACGACGTCTTGTTCCATCGGACCGGAGAATTCCGTGGCGTTCATCCAGCCAAAGCTTTGCAGGATGTTGGAGATCTTCTTGGCGGTCCAGTCGGAACCATCATAGATGTCGACATAGATCCAAGCCAGGTTCGGGGCGTTCTCCTTGAGCATCTTAAAGCGTCTGTAAAGCTCACCGGAGACGAGGTCTTTGGTCTTGTTGAAGTAGAAGGCCTGGTCAACCCAGCCCCAGCCGCCGGAGTTCGGATAACCGGCTTCGTTGCGCCAGTAGAAGTCCATCGGCGGGCTGAAGAACGAGTCCAGAATGTACTCGCCGACGTTGACGTGAACGCCGATCTTCATGTTGTATTTCAAGCCTTCTTCGATCAGTGTGTTGAAGTCTTCGACGCCGCCCTGGCGGATACCGATGTGGTTGCCCACGTCGGGGTGAGAGTCGTCATGGCCTTCCGCCTGGTAACCCTTTTCGAGGATCATCTGGCCGAAACCATCGGTGTAGTTGTAGAGCTTCTTGCCATCGTCCAAGCCTCTGAGGAAGGGGTTCTGCGCGAGGCTGTTGAAGTTGAAGCTGACATAGGAGAAGTAGTCACGGATGTCTTTGCCGCCATTGGGCACAGGCGCGTACTTACGATAGAGGTTCGCGACGTCCTGCCAGTCGGCCTTGCCGCTGCCGTTGGTGTCCAAGGAAACGAGCACACGGAAATTCATGGAAGCCGGCGGCGGGAAATCGGCTTCGGCGTTCGGGAAGTCTACGCTGTTCTTCGCGCCGCGATAGACCCACGGGCCGTTGTTGATCTGGAGCTCTTTCGGGATGATGTTGTTCTTGTCGGCGTCATCATCGCCGATGAGTTTAACCATCGTGCGGGTGGCGGTCTCGGTGCTGTCGTTGATGAGACCGACGGCCACGTTGGCGTTGGCGTTGAGGTTCGAGATGAAGCCGATGGAGTAGGGGACTGAGCCGGGGTTGCGGGAGGCGATGTCAAATTTCAGGTCGGCGGTGTTGTTCCAAGTACCGGGGTTCACAAAACCGTCGGCGCGGATGTTGTTGTTGAGGGAACTCGTACCGGCGGCGCCCACAAACTTCGCCATCGAAATGTCGCCCATTTCAAAGGTATAGAGTTTGGTTTTGGGTTCGTCGGTGACTTTGACGGAAGCGGAGAGGACGGTGCCCTCAAGGGTGTAGGTGAAGGTAAAGCCGATGTAGTTTGCAGGATCGACAACTTTGTCTTCATAAGCCTTGACAGTGTAAGTGACGGAGGTTTCCGTGGCTTCATAATCTACCACTTCGGCCAGCCACTCTTCACCGTTGATGTCCAACTTGTAGGCGTAGGTCGGCTGACCGATCAGGGTCTTGCCGCCGAGGACGTACTTGTTGGCCACGGGGAAGCGGTTGTCCATGGTGACGACCATATCACCGGAGTCGAGCGTGATGGGCGCGTATTCGGGTTCGGGGTTGGGCTTTGTAACGCCGAGGTATTCGATCTGCTCGAGGGAGTCGATGTACAGGGTCTTCTGATCGCCCATCGAACCCACGCCGACGAGACCGGAGACGCTCGGGTAACTGACGTTGTTGGCGGTGTAAGAACCGACCAAGACTTCTTCGCCGCCGTTGGCGACATAGAGCTTCAGGGTTTTGTCGGTGTAACGCAGGCGAATCGTGTACCAAGTGTCGGGCTTCATGATCGGGCCTTTGCCGATTTCGCCGCGTACAAGAGAAATGTTATTGGCGTCGCGCAGATCCCAAATGGAGGTAGCGGCATCGTAATAGATGACCGCGAAGGAAGTGGAAGAGTCATAGCGTGTGACAAGAGCGATGTTGCCCGCAGTATCCATGTACTCACCGGGTTCGTTGATCGGATCGTACTCGATCTGGATGGGTGTTTTGGGCACGGATTTCAGGCGAACGCGGTAGGTCGCATTTTTCGTGTAAGAAGCGTCGTTGTCAGCGAGCATGATATTGGTGTTGGGCAGGTCGAGCTTCAGGGCCTTGCCGTCCTGCGCGTCTTCGAGGTCGACAACCGACGAAGCAAACGGGGCGTAAGTGATGGCGTTGATCCAGGAACCGGTGTTGCCGTCGCTGTAGTCTTTCTGGTAGTTAAACGAGTCGGGGCGCGGGGTCTTCACGGCGAATTCTTCCGGAAGCTCTTCCGCGGAGCGGATCGGGCCGACATAGAGGTTGTCAATGAAGATCTGCTGAACGGCAAACCAAGTGCGGAGGCCGAAACCGCCGGCAGTGGAGGAGTAAGTGCTCCAAGTGTAGTTGTCAATGACCTTCTGGCCGTCAAAGTAGAAGGTAACGGTCTTGCCGGTGAAGATGAGGCGCAGGGTGTGCCACTGACCGGGTGTGAACACGGCGTCGGGCGCCTGGCCGCTGTCGTACTGGGTTTTACCCATCTGGGCAAACCAAGAGGAGCCGGAGCGGGTCATTTCGTTCCAAACGGAAGTGGAAGAGGCGCGGGTGACGAGGCCGAAGCGGACTTCCGTGGTGCCTTGCGCGACGGTGGGACGGGTGACCTTGACGCGCATGGCGTACTCGCCGTCGGTGATGTTCGTGGGCAGACCGAGGCAAGACAGGTAGTCGGCGCCACCGGCGGCGTCAATTCTCAGCGCTTTGCCGTTGTAGGCGCTGGGATCGTCGA
>CAYWWF010000111.1:0-7230 GCA_964461745.1 uncultured Oscillospiraceae bacterium
TGAAAATGTTTGGCGCGATGGGGTATAAAAAAGCGTCTATGGCTGACATCGCCGCCGCCTCCGGCGTCTCCAAGGCTATGATGTTTTACTACTTTGGAAGCAAGAAGGCACTGTACACATATTTAATTGAGCTCTCCAGAGAGATTTTGACCGGTGAAATCGAAAGGCGTTTTGATCCGACCGTTACCGATTTCTTTGATAAAATTCGTTTGGCCACGGAAATCAAGGTTTCCGCGTTGCGAAAGCACGGCGGTATCCTCTCGTTTTTAACCAGCATGTACTATGAAACTCATCCGGAGGTTGCGCAGGACATTCAACGGACAATCGCCCAGGGTGAAGCATTTGGCACCACATTTGTGTTTGATCAAGTGGACAAAGCAAAATTCAAGGACGATGTAGATCCTGAGCTTGTGCTGCGGATGCTTCTTTATTATACTGAGGGGTACATGTCTAAAACGTCCATGCGCTCGGCGGAAGACATCGATGCGTTGCTCAATGATTTATATCGCTGCCTTGCGCTGATGCGCAACAATTTTTATAAGCCGGAATTTCTCTAATATAGATTGTATCCGGAAACAGGAGGTAACGCTATGATTACGGTAGGTAACCTCACCCTGAGATATCCCAGCGGCAAAGGCGTCTTTGATCTCAACTTTCAGGTCAAACAAGGCGAGGTCATGGGTTACTTAGGCCCCAACGGTGCGGGTAAAACCACAACGATCCGCGCTCTGATGGGTTTTATGGCACCCGACGGCGGCACATGTACGATCGGTGGGCTTGATTCTTATCGGCACGCGCCGACCATCAAGAAAACTCTTGGCTACATTCCCGGTGAGATTGCCTTTCCCGACGGCATGGAAGGCATGGAGTTTCTCAAATATCTTTGCCGGATGCGCGGGCAGACCGATGATCGGCGCATGAAGAGTCTGATGGAGCGCTTTAACCTGGAATCTAAAGGGAAAATCAAAAAGTATTCCAAGGGCATGAAGCAAAAGCTGGGCATCATCGCGGCTTTCATGCACGACCCCGACGTGCTGATCCTCGATGAGCCGACCAGCGGACTGGATCCGCTCATGCAGAGCACATTTACACAACTGGTTTTGGAAGAGAAGAAAAAAGGCAAAACCATACTCCTGTCCAGCCATATATTTGAGGAAATCGAGCGCACTTGCGACAATGTGCTGATCATCAAGGACGGGCGCATCATCAAGCAATCGGACATCAAGGCGCTGAAATCTTCGCAGCGCAGAGCCTTTGTCGTCAAAACCGACTCGGTTGAGGCGCTGAGAGGCTTTGGATTTGAAATAGGGTCGGAGCGCGAAGACGGCTGCGAAGTGTATGTTCGCGGTGAGGATATCGACCGCTTTATTAAAAAGCTGGGTACCCTCAACGTCACTGGTTTGGACGTCAAATCACAGAGCCTCGAGGAAGTCTTCTTGAATTTCTATGGAATCGGGGGGCCGTCGACATGAATTTTACACTGCTCAAAAATACGTTCAGGCGCAATTGGGGCCTTTTGCTGATCTTCATGTCTGTGTTGTGCCTCTATTTGGGGATTATTATTTCGCTGATTGACCCGAACGACATGGCGCAAGTCAAAGAGCTTTTTGGCACAATGGGTTCTTTTATGGACGCATTCGGCATCAGCATCGCCGCGATGACCGATCCGCTGTCCTACACCGCGTCTACATTCTATGGACTGATGGTAATGGCTTTTACGATGGTGTATTATGTGATGCAAAACACCCGTCTGATCGCGCGTCCCGTGGACACTGGTTCCATGGCATATACATTGTCGCTGCCGATTTCACGAGCGAAGGTTGTCGTCACACAGGGTGTCTATCTGATTTCTGCGATGTTTTTACACTCGTTGGCCATGTTCGCGGTGGGCTCAATTACACTTTCCTCCATGGGACCTTACGACGGGACGGCGTACTTGAACCTTGTCGGTGTGACCTTTATGCTGACGACCGCCATGGCTATGCTCAGTTTTTTCTTCTCAGTGGCGTTTTGCGACTCAAAACTCGGTGTCGGCCTTGCGACGGGTATACCTGTCGGCCTGCTCATTCTCAGTATGCTTGGCGGCGCGGGCGGCGAGAGCGTCCGATGGCTGAGGCAGGTCTCTCCGTTTGGCTGGTTGGACAGTGTGGGCATTGTAACGGGCCAGGTCTCAACGCTTTGGATGTATTTTGTCTTTGGTGGCATCATCATTGTGTTTTTAGCCGCAAGTGTGGCCGTGTTTCAAAGAAAGCGCTTACCGATATAACCGACCGTCTTGAGAAAAAGTGCCAGCGGCTGCTGGCACTTTTTTTCAACTATATTCTGTCTCACTTTCGTGGTATACTGATTTTTGTTGATAACACGGCAAAACCCCTGCCTTTGCCTAGCCTGCTTCAGAGGCCTGAAAAGGAGTAAACCTTGCCACAGTCGATCAGACGGCTTTCATGCATTTTGAGAGTATAGAAAGGATCTTTTTTATGGACAACCTTTGTGATCTGCCGAACATCGGGCAAGTCCTTGAGAGACAGTTGAACGATGTGGGCATCGAAACAGCCGAACAGCTCAATGAAATAGGGAGCCGCGAAGCCTGGATGCGCATCCGCTTTCGTGACCCGACCGCTTGCCTCAACCGGCTTTGCGCGCTGGAGGGTGCCATTCGTGGTGTCCATTGGCACAGTCTGCCGCAGGAGATAAAAGGTGAACTGCGTGAGTTTTTCCACGCAAATAAGGTCTGATTGCGAACAGGAGATACAAAATAGGAGGATGGCGGTATGCGTGATGAAGTTCACCACACGGGACGGACGCAATTACAGCAGCATTAAGTCGCAGAACTTCACAGCGGAGGAGTAAACGTATGCTTTGGAATGAAATCTTCCCTCGCGGTACGGAGCCAAGCTTTGCGCAGATTGGCGAATATATTGACAGCCCATACTGGGGCGCGCTGAACGATCACTTACAATCCACCTATGCCGTGCAGCCCAAAATAGAGTACAGTCAGTGCTCCGGCGCGCCCGGTTGGAACGTCAAATACAAAAAGAGCGGGCGGGGACTGTGTGTGCTCTATCCCGATAAGAGCTTTTTTACTTGCCTGGTTTGCATCGGCGCAAAAGAAGCACCCGAAGCGGAGTTGCTGATTGATACCTGCACCGATTTTACAAGTTCTATGTATTGGGGGGCAAAGTCTTTAAACGGCTCCCGTTGGTTGATGTTAAAGGTGACCTCGAAAGACATCTTAGAGGATGTCTTTCTGCTGATATCCACGCGCGTGAAAAAGAAATAGTGCGCTTACCACTACGGAAGGTGAAGAGATAGGAGAGAGTGCATGGCTACAACGGAGGACTACGTCCGGTATGTCTGTGAACAAATCAGCGGCGTGGGTGAGATTCGATACCGCAAGATGTTTGGGGAGTATTTGGTCTACGTAAGCGACAAACCCATACTTCTTGTATGCGACAACACGGTCTATGTGAAAAAACTCGATTGTATTGCCGATACTATGCGCGGAAGTGCCGTTGGTACTCCATACACCGGCGCAAAGGAACACTATGTTTTAGATATCGACAACGCCGCATTCAGCCGAGAAATTGTCACGTTGATAGAGCCGGTGACAGCATTACCAAAACCGAAGAAAAAGAAATGATATGTGGTTTGGTATTGGGCCCCGGCTTCTTGCTTCGTTGCGCACAAAACAAACCCCCTGATGTAGCAATTTACATCAGGGGGTGATTTTTCTACGCGTGCCTCATTACAGCGCGGCTTTGGCCTTTTCCACGATGCTCGTAAATGCAGCTTTATCATGCACAGCCATTTCAGCCAACATTTTGCGGTTGAGATCGATGCCACATTTTTTGAGACCGTACATGAAACGGGAATAGTTCATGCCGTTGGCTTTGGCGGCCGCCGAGATGCGGGCGATCCAAAGACGACGGAAATCACGCTTGCGCAGGCGACGGCCCACATACGCATACTGCAGGGACTTCATGACGGCCTGATTGGCGGTGCGGAATAGTTTGGACTTTCCGCCCCAATAACCACGGGCCAAACGCATTACTTTTTTTCTACGATGCCGGGTAGGAACGGCACCTTTCACTCGAGCCATAACAATGACCTCCTCTTTTGGCGGTGTTCCCCATAAGGTTCGGCCCAAAGCCAAACCACGGGGAAAGAAAAGCAAGGGGAAAACAAAATCGAACTCAGGCACCAAAACGGATAGAGGACTTCGTTTTCCAAGGGTAAATCACAAAAGCAGCGCACACGGGGCCGGAAAACTCCGACGTCAACCGTAGTGCGCGGCGGAACAAGCAGCGCAACAGGAGTTTACATGTAGGGAATCAACATTTTGACGTTGGCTTCGTTGGTCTTGTCGGCGTAATGCCCTTTGCGGAGATTGCGTTTGCGTTTGGTCGATTTTTTGGTCAAAATATGACTCTTGTAAGCATGGAACATTTTCACTTTGCCAGACTTCGTGGTTTTAAAGCGCTTTGCAGCGCCGCTGTGCGTCTTGATCTTCGGCATACTGTTCTCCTTTCAGGTAGGAAGAGATGCAAAACGGGTTTTGGCAACACCGTACAAATGGGCGCACACCGGAAGGGCGCGGAATTTTCCACAAGTCATGCTGATGTTCCGCACAATGGGGGCAACAATCGGCAGAGCAGAGGGAAAAATGCACGCAAAACGGCGTAAGGCTTTGAGCGGTGTGGACATACACCCGAAAAGCTACGGGAAGATTACGGTTTAACAGTTGCTTTTGGTGTGAGCAACATCGTCATACTGCGTCCCTCCAGCTTTGGCGGACGCTCCATCGAGGAGACCTCTTTGCAGGCCTCGGCAAACTTTAAAAGCTGCTGCTCGCCAATGGACGTATGGGCCATCTGACGGCCACGGAAGCGCACGGACACCTTCACCTTGTCGCCGTCTTCCAGAAACTTCAGCCCGTTGCGCAGCTTGAAATTGAAGTCATGGACATCAATACCGCTGGAAAGGCGAATTTCTTTGACTTCGACAACGCGCTGATTTTTCCGCGCTTCCTTCAGTTTCTTAGACTGTTCGAAACGGAATTTGCCGTAATCCATGATGCGGCAAACCGGCGGCGCGGCCGTGGGTGCGATTTTGACCAAATCCATTTCTTTGCTCGCGGCCAACTGCAGAGCATCTTTTGTGGACATGACGCCCAATTGAGCGCCATCCGAATCGATGAGCCGGATTTCCCGGTCTCGAATCTCTTCGTTGATTTGATGGTCTTTACTCGCGATACGTAAGCACCTCCAATTATAAAGAAAAAAACACGGGTGACAACACCCGCGCCAATCAACCAACACACGACCGAAAAACAGCCGCGATCAGATATGAGAACCGGAGAGCCAAAGGCGGCCGGTGAGGACGGTGTTGCCCTTCTTCCGTACTAGTGTACCAAAGGGAAGTAACGCTGTCAAGGAAAAATTCAAAAAATCACCGAGTAGTAAGAATAAAGCAGGAAAACTCATCTATATTCATACGGCGCATATATTGTTATGTATGCGCAGAGATCGAATGCCGTGGAGATAAACTTGAGGTAAAAATAGAAGAGAAAGAGGGCGGGCGCATGGACATCACAAATTTTCCGGAGGAGACGACGGTGCTGCCTGCGCCGGAGCCGCCCTTTTTTCAAATCGAATTGAAAGATTATGTCGACAGTGAACTCGAGGCGGGCTACCTGCCCGAACGCAATGAATGGGAAGTCATCGTCAAATACAATGGAGACATTGAGGCCTTGGGCCGAACGCTGCGCGTGCAGGTCGAGGTGCTCAGCGAGAGTTATGCCATCATCACCTTACGCGCAGATCAAATCGATGCCTTGATTGCCAACCCACAGATTGAACACATTGAATTGCCAAAACAGCTGACGCCGGAACTGGAATACGAACTGAGCATCTCCTGCATATCACCGGTACAGAGTCCAGACGGCTACGGACTTGGCGGGTCGGGCGTCTTGGTCGCGATACTCGATTCCGGTATAGATTACACCCATCCCGACTTCCGAAACCCTGACGGCACAAGCCGCATTCTGTATTTTTGGGATCAGACCGGGCAAGGGCAGCCGCCCCCGGGTTTTTCGAGCGGAACCGAGTATACGGCGGAAGATTTCAACGCCGCGCTGCAAAATCCAAATCCGTTCAGCTTGATTCCCGCTACCGATAGCATCGGGCATGGCACGGCTGTAGCGGGTGTGGCTGTCGGCAATGGACGCGCGTCCAACGGCAGAAACCGTGGTGTGGCCTTTGAGGCTCCCATTTTGGGGGTGCGGTTGGGACGCCGCGGACAAAAGTCGTTTGCGCGCACGACGGAGATCATGCGGGCTGTCAAATATGCCTCCGACAAAGCCATAGCGATGCAAATGCCGGTTGTCATGAATTTGAGCTACGGAACCAACGACGGCGCGCATGACGGCAGCTCTTTGTTTGAAACTTATCTGAATGAAATGAACGAGAAATGGAAAACCGTCATGGTGATTGCCAGCGGCAACGAAGGCGTGGCCGCCCACCACTTCAGCGGACAGATTGAATCTTTCGGAACGCTGGACGCCCCTTTCTTTGTCGGAAATTTGCTGACCTCTTTCTATCTTTCGCTTTGGAAAAACTTTGTGGATGTCTTTTCCGTGGAACTCATATTACCAAGTGGTAAGTCTACCGGTGCGGTGACCGTGGAAGACGGTGTTAAAACCACAACGGTGGACAACGCCAACATCTTCATCTACTATGGCCAGCCGTCACACTACACGGAAAGCCAAAGTGTATTCATTCAGGTGGAGGCCAAAACGGGCTTCTTACCCGAAGGCTTATGGACGGTGCGACTCAAGGCCGATCGCATAGTAGATGGGCAAGTGGACATCTGGCTGCCCTCGACCGAAAGCGTTTCGGAACAAACTGCGTTTACGGAACCCAGTGTCGAAACTACGCTGACGATACCCTCTACGGCGCTCAATGTCATCTCTGTCGGCGGTTATGACATCCGCCTGGACTCCGTGGCGCCGTTTTCGGGGCAGGGGTATACGCGTACTTGTATCTGTGTGAAGCCTGATTTGGTTGCACCCGCCGTGGACGTCTTGGCGCCTAAAAATGGTGGGGGATATGACAGCTTCACGGGTACGTCCATCGCGACACCCTTTGTGACAGGATCGGCTGCGCTTATGATGCAGTGGGGGATTGTACAGGGGAATGATCCGTTTTTATATGGGCAGCGAGTCAAAGCTTT
>CAYWWF010000112.1:0-7227 GCA_964461745.1 uncultured Oscillospiraceae bacterium
CTGAATTGTTGAAGTGTATCCAGTCGAGGGTGCCAAGCTGCGTGAGGTTCACGGTCGAATCGAGAACCAGCTCTGTTTTCCGGAAGCTCGCGGTAATATCCGGCTCGACCTCGGCCATATCGGAGAGGGTGAGCGCTTGGAAGATAGAGGCGCCATAGGGGCTGTACTGCCGGGAGATACTCATTTCAAGCCTCACCGCGTCGGTGGGGCTTGCGCAGCGGTAGGAGAAGTTTGCGGCGTAGGTTTTGGCGCCGGGGTCTGTGGTGGACTTGCCCATGGTGAGCGTCTGGACAACCTTGTCGTTGATGATCAAGTTGGCGGTCATGTCCGCCGCCCAGCTCTGGGTATACAGGCTGACATACCGTGTTTCCAAGCTCGTGGGTAAGGTGACGGCATAGCCCGGGCCAACCGCGACCAGAGCCATACCGGCGTGGTCACTGCCCTTTGCCTGCAAGGTGCCGTCGCTATAGGTATAGGTGTTGGTTGCCTGCAAGTTGAGATTTGCGGTGGCATGATCCCCGGTTGGGGTAACGATCATGCGGTTTTCATTCGCGACACCCGCCTTGCGCTCGAAAGCCGAAGACGTGGGCTGGTTCCAATGGACCCAGTCCAGAACGCCTTTGCGCGTAAGGTCAACAACGCTCGGGTTTTCAAAGAATTCGGTGGAGCTTCCTGTGACGATGTCCCCAGAGCCCGAGAGGGCAAGGGCAATCAGCCCGGCGTTGCCGCCGCTGTTCAGACGGAACGCGACATCTATCAGTTCGCCGTCTAACGCTTCATCGTTGGCATTGAGCTCCACTTCTACTTTGTAGTAGATGGCACCGGGGGCCGAACTGGGATTGCCGAAGGTATAGCTCTTAATGGGATTGCCCTTTGTGGACAGATCAATGTTGATGCTGGAGAACCAGGATCCCACAAGGAAGGTGATCGTGCGCGTTTTGGGCGACACCGGGACCTGGAAGGTCGCACCCCGCTCTGCGGCTGCGTAGATGGAGCCGACTTTGTCGCCGGTGACGTTTTTGTTGTTTGTGCCGTCGGTATATGAAACGTTGATGGCGCTGGTATATGTGCCGTCGGAGGAGGCGGCATTTATGTTTTTAAGGTTCAATAGATACGGGTTCTTTGTGTCTTTGCGCTCTACAGCGGAGTAGTTCGTGCTGTTGAAGTGGATCCAGTCGAGGGTGCCAAGCTGCGTGAGGTTCACGGTGGAATCGAGAACCAGCTCCGTTTTCCGGAAGCTCGCGGTGATATCCGGCTCGACCTCGGCCATATCGGAGAGGGTAAGTGCTTGGAAGATAGAAGCGCCGTAGGGGCTATATTGTTTGGAGATGCTCATCTCCAGCCTCACCGTATCGCTGGGACTGCCACAGCGGTACACGAAGTTTGCGACATGGGCATTGGCACCGGAATCTGTGGTGGACTTGCCCATGGTGAGGGTCTGAACGACCTTGTCGTTGATGATCAAGTTGGCGGTCATGTCTGCCGCCCAACTCTGCGTGTACAGGCTGACATAACGCGTTTCCAGACTTGTGGGCAGGGTGGCGGTATAGCCCGGGCCAACCGCGACGAGGGCGATACCGGCGTTGTCACTGCCCTTTGTCTGTAAGGTGCCGTCGGCGTAACTGTAAGTGTTGGTTGCCTGCAAGTTGAGGTTTGCGGTGGCATGATCCCCAGCCGGGGTTACGGTCATGCGGTTTTCGCTGGCGACACCCGCCTTGCGCTCAAAAGCCGAAGACGTGGGTTGGTTCCAATGCACCCAGTCCAGAGTGCCTTTGTGCGTGAGGTCGATTGTACGCGGGCTGAGGATTTGTTCCATCGAACTGCTTGTCGCAATGCCCACAGGGCCGGAGACGGCAAGGCCGATCAGCCCGACGTTGCCGCCGTTGTTGACGCGGAAGGACACGTCTATGAGTTCGCCGACAAACGCGTCATCGATGGTTCTAAAGTCCACCTCAACTTTATAGTAGATGGCACCGGGAGCCGAGCTGGGGTTTCCGAAATTATAACTCTTGATAGAAGTGCCTTGGACAGACAGGTCAATGCCGAGATTTGAGAACCAAGACCCCACGAGGAAAGTCATTGTGCGGTCTTCGGCTGACACCGGGACTTTAAAGGTAAAACCCGCGCCCACGTCAGCGTAGACAAGGCCGGTTTTGTCGCCGGTGGCGGTTTTGTTGCCGGTGCCGTCGGCGTAGTCGACGTTGAGGGCACTGGTATACACACCCTCAATGGAGGCCGGGCCGAAACGCTTGAGGTCGCGGATGTACTGGGTTTTTGTGTCTTTACGCTCAACAGCGGAAAGGTTAGTGGTGTTAAAGTGTACCCAGTCAAGGGCGCCAAGCTGCGTGAGGTTCACGGTGGACTCGAGATCCAGAGTCGTTTCTCTGAAGGTCGCGGTAAAACGGTCGGCCGATTTTGGTGACGGTGCGCCGAGCGAAACGGGTGCTACGACACTGAGAAATAGCACCAGCGCGAGGAAGAGGGATAATCTTCGCTTCATGGTTGTGCTCATTCCTTTCAAATCCTTTTGCCTTCGTTATAGTCTTTGACCGCCCGAAACAGCGCTGCAACGTTCCGCGAGGGCACCTTAGCCTGTATGTTGTGGACAGCGTTGAAAACATATCCGCCATTCTTGCCGAAAATTCTCAAACAATCCATGGCTTCGTCATACACTTCCTGCTCGGTTCCAAACGGAAGTGTCAGTTGCGTGTTGATGCCTCCGCCCCAAAAGACGATCCTGTCCCCAAAGCGTTTTTTTAGTGTTTCTCTGTCCATATCGCCTGCCGTCCATTGAACGGGGTTTAATATATCGAATCCGGCGTCAATCATGTCGTCGATAAAGCCAATGACAGAACCGCAGCTGTGTTTGAATGTCTTCCACGAAGTGTTTTCGTGGATCCACTGGTTCACGGCCGCGTAATATGGTTTATAGAGCGCGCGGAAGGTTTCAATCGAGCAAAATGTACCCCGTTGCATACCGAAATCCGTGCCGCAAGTGAAAAGAACGTCGGGTGTGTCCCCCACGACGGAAGCGATTCTTTTTAAGTTTTCAAGGGCAATCTCCAATTGCGCATCGAAAATGGAGCGGACAAAATCAGGATTGGTTGAAAGCAGCATGTACCAATCGCTGACGCCACGTATGCCCTTCGGGTCTTTTAGTCCTACGGCGGGCACCAACGCGATGTCACCAAACGCGGCCCCGCCAAACGCGCCGACAACACCCTTTCCGCTTTCCCGAGCTTGCTTTGCGTCCCTTGAAAGGGCTTCTAAGGTTTTGTCGTCGATGAGGGTAAACTCTTCGGTGTTGTCTTCCAGCCGAAGATCGTCTTCGTCATAGGGTTTTTGTCTGTCGATGGTGTCAAAGAACCTGCCTGACGCCGGCATATGCAACGAAGGCGGAACGCTTTTATCTCCTTGGGGGTAAAGAAACACATCGCCGCTTGCGCTTTCTGTTGTGTTGAAGTCGCCCGGAACCAGCACCACCTGACCCCAAGGAGTTTTCCACTCCTTAAAGTCGTTGCGGCGCACGCCAAGGATGGTCCGCTCGTCCCACAGGGGCACGGTATCCACACCGAGCATCTGCGCAAGTTCATCGTCGATCTCCCCAAGCATTTGGTACGGGTCGATCACTTTGACGGGCTTCTTTTCAAGGCCGAAAAATTCTCTGACGGCCGCGACTGTCTCACAGTGCATACCCGTCACAGCCGTACTCCCCAAATCAACGGGGACAGGCCCTGGCTCGTGGCGTAATGCCAACAATAACTTTTCTCGCGCGTTCATAATCCCGCATCACCACCAAAAACTGTGCTCGAGCACAAAAATGCTAAATATACCCAACGATTTCACAATAACATGGACAGGCTTAATTGTCAATGTTTTTTTGTGAGAGTTGTACAAGTGTGGGCCGAGGAAACAAAAAAAGATAGACACAATGTCCGGCAGTAGTGTCGAAATAAATAAAAAAGAGGCAAAACAAACTGTTTTGCCCCAGGCAGTTGATAAGAGTCGCCAGCCTGTGCGGCGCGCGTGCCTAAAATCTTGCAGGCATTATATCCAAAATACTCGGTATGTACATAAATGGGCGAACGTGTCGTCAAACATTCACATCTACAATACATAGATCATATCCTATGGTATGACAAGTTTTGTGTAGGTGTGATTCGGCGCGTCTTACGGAGAGTTGTCGAAATTTAAGAATCACTTGATATGCTATATATGTTCTCCACTATGCTGCGTAACGCAAAAAATCATCATGCCATGCAATTTAGAAGATATTTTCGCATTCTATGACCCGATTTATGTAGCAATCAAAAGTAGCGGCGGCAATCAATGCTGGCCGCTTTTTATATGCATGAAAGGAGACAGGTTATGTCTTTTTCCAATATACGCGATATTTCTCCGGCTGCCGACCCAGCTCCCCTGGATTGCCCGGAAATCAGTGTTACGAAATACATCTCTGCCGATGGGGGTCTATCATGGCACTATACACCTGTAGCACCGGGCATAGACATTTCATCGAATGTAGAGCCGCAGTTTAAGTTTGTGGTGACAAACATCGGCAATGTGCCGCTGACGCTTGTATCGCTCTCTGACAGTGTGTACGGTCCCCTCTCGGTGGGCGGCAATTTAGCGCCGGGTGAGTTCTTTGAAACGGTGATCACTAAACCGTGGGGCGTAGGGCTGCATGAAAATAAGGCGACAGCCACCGGAAGCTTTGGCACCGAGACTGTTTCAGGCACCGCCTTTGCACACTATAACGGCGTGCAGATTGATAAATCGGCTATCCAAATTGTCAAGTATGTTTCGCCGGACGGCGGTACTACGTGGACAGACGCAAACTTTATCCCCGGCCCGAAGATTTACTCCAATGTTTCGCCTAAGTTTAAGTTTGTGGTGACAAACATCGGCACAGAGCCGCTGCCAAACATTGCCGTGAGCGATGATGTGTACGGGCCGATTGGCACCTCTGCATTTCTTGCGCCCGGCGTGAGCACGGCGTTTTACTATACGGCTCCCTGGGCTTTGGGGACACATCGAAATCAAGCCACCGTAACCAGCGCCTTCGGAGTCAGCGACCACAGCTCCGCCTATTACACCGGGGTGGAGGCCGCGCCTTCCATCACTCTGCAAAAGTATGTCTCGCCGGACGGCGGCGCGACTTGGGAGGATGCCGAGTTTCCACCCGGCCCGACCATTTATTCCGATGTGTCTCCGCAGTTTATGTTTGTTGTCACCAATGTCGGCAATGTGCCGCTCACGGACATTACCGTGAAAGACAGTGCCTACGGCGTGATCGGTCTTGTGCCCACCCTTGCGGCAGGCCACAAGGCAGTGTTTACCATCATCACACCATGGCAGGCGGGCGCGCATATCAACATCGCAACCGTCATCTCAACCTTCGACACCCAAACCATCACAGACAGCGACATGGCACACTATTTTGGCGCAAACCCCGGCATTAGCATCACCAAGTACGTGTCGGTGGATAACGGTGCGACTTGGGAGGATGCCAACACACCGCCTGGCCCACGGCTTCTGAAGGGTGTCACGCCGAGGTTTAAGTATGAGGTCAAAAACTCAGGCAACGTCCAACTCACCAATATTGTGGTGACGGACAATGTTTTGGGCGATATCGGGACCCTTCCAGAGCTTGCGGTGGGCGATAGTAAAATCTTCTTTGCTTAGGAGTAAGTACCATGATTGACAGGAATATAGTCACAACAAAAGATGACAGCGAGCGAAAAGCCCGGCATCTTTTTGTTGTAAATGAATCTCAGGTAGGCTTGGATGAACCAGCAGGTGAAATACCGAGCTCAATATACAACGTATATAACTATAATCCGCTGATTACCGGTTTCGGCGCTATCGCGATTGTCGGCGCTTTCAATTATCCGACTGCGCTTACCGATTTCAACGTCTTTAGCCATCGATTTGGCTTGCCGGGATTTATAAACCATAAGTCTAATGAATGTAGCATATGGTAAACATGCTTCCACAGTGGCATTTCACAATAGTTTTTCCCCACATCTCATCAGGAATTGAATCAATCACATTTCTTATGTCCCAAAGGGCGCGGTTAGTTTGCTCGGTAATAATTCCTACAAATGAATCCTGATTCACATGGTCACCTACTTTAAAGGATGGCGCTACAATATACCAAAAGCTGCCAAGTTCTCTCTCGACAGCTTTCGACAAAACTATGGCGGAGAGAGAGGGATTCGAACCCCCGGCCGGCAAAACCGGTCACTGGTTTTCAAGACCAGCTCCATAAACCACTCGGACATCTCTCCGAATCAATATAACAAAAAACCGTAGTTTGCTTACAAGCACGCTACGGTTTTTTGGCACGCCCTGAGGGATTCGAACCCCCGGCCTTCTGGTCCGTAGCCAGACGCTCTATCCAGCTGAGCTAAGGGCGCACAAGACAACGATAGTTATATTAGCACATCACAATCAAAATTGCAACACCAAAATCACTGAAGACACCCCAAAATATTGCGCCCCTCTTTAGAGTGGGGAGGAACACAGGCTGTGACGGGCTGATTTGCCAGATTCGACAAAATATTTTTCTGAAATTTCCGCTTGACAAACACAGACTACTGTTGTAACCTATAGACATAGTTACAATTGTAACCTGACCCAAGGAGGTTTTGCCATGCAAGAACTGTTTGAAAAAATCACCGCGTCGGAACTCAAAGTGCTCGACGCGCTCTGGGACGCCGGGCGCGCGTTGACCGTGGCTGAGCTGCGCCGTACGCTGACGGCTTCCACCCCCTGGGAGGCCTCCACCATCAAAACCCTGCTCTATCGGCTCTGTGAAAAAGGCGTTGTGACCGCTAAAAAACAGGACGTCTTTCGCTACAGTCCCGCCATCTCCCGCGAAGTCTACAGCGAATATGCCACACAGAACGTCATCAACCGTCTCTATGGCGGCAGCGCAAAAAACCTTGTCGCGTCTCTGATCGGCGGTAATACGCTCTCGGACGGCGACATCGAGGAGCTGCGCGCGCTCTTCCAAGTGGGTGATGACCATGCCTGAGACCCTGCGTTTCTTGCTCACTATGTCCGCGTCGGGCGGGATTCTTGCGCTGGTTCTGTTTGCGCTGAAACCGTTGATGCGCCATCGTCTGTCGCGTGCGTTTCAGTATGGCATCTGGCTTATCGTGCTGCTACGGCTCATATTGCCTGTCTCCACAAACACAGGGCTTATGGACGCTGTGTTGCCCG
>CAYWWF010000113.1:0-7195 GCA_964461745.1 uncultured Oscillospiraceae bacterium
ATTTTCAGGCATGGGGAAGGGGCTGTATCACTTTTTGCGTTGTGATACAGCCCCTATTTTTTGCAAAAATCCGAAAGGTAACCATTAGTAACTATGCCCAGTCAGAAAACGGTGCTAAGCTGGATACAAGTCGAAAATCGATGTGTTTTCAAGGAGTGGCGGCCCTCCGTTTGGTCGCGCGCGTTTTGCCATACCACTAGGAATTACGGAGGTGGTTACATGCTTTGGCCGATCAAAGGCCACGGAGCAAAGCTTTTGCGGATTGCTTCGGATGAGACGGACGGACGGCTTTCCGTTTGGGCATCCTTTGAGGATGATACGGAGCGTGAGCTTGTCTACGAGGGTATGTATTACAGCCAGCTCGACGAGCGCACGACGGCGCTAACGGTTACCTCGGTCGCTGAAATCACACCGAGAGAGCTGCCACATTACACGCGGGCCACGGTGCGGTTTTTCAACGATTGCGGCGCGGATTATGCGTTTGTGACCGACATGTGCGCGCGCGGCAATCACCTCTATCTGCACCAGACGCGTGAGGGCGGCGTATACCTTGTGCTGGCCAAGCGGCTGGCGTATGGCGAGATTATGTCACAACAGAACAAAAACAAAGCTTGATCCGTAAACAGTGTATTGCTCTGGTAAATAAAACTTGAATTTGTTTTTCATTCCCCCCGCCGTAGGCGGGGGGAATGAAAAGAAATAATTCGCGATTTAATCGTCGGAGCAATAATAATGCTTGTCCGCTAGATAGGAGTATTGAGCATGAGTGAGAACAACAAAAAAAGCAACAGCGCCGCGCCGTCTTCTGACACGACCTCGGCCTTGTTTGTTTCGGCGCGCAAAAAGCAGCTTGAACAACAGGAGATAGAGCGCAGAGAAAAGGAAAAGGAAGAGAAGCGTCTGGCCGCCGAGGCCGAAGTGCGTCGCTTGGAACAGGAAGTGGAGGCGCGTCGGCGTCGCGCGGAAGAGGAAGCTCGCCGCGCCGAGGCGGAGGCCTTTCGCATGGCCCAGGAAGCGCAAAACCGGCCAACCATTGTCGCGCCAAACCCCAACGCGTTTCATACCCCACCGGCGGCGCCCACACCTGTCCCGGTTCAGAAGGCACCCGCCACGGCTAGAGTCGCGCCTTCGCTGAAAAACAACAAAAAGGTACTTATTTTCGGCGGCGCGGGCGCGGTGCTGGCGGTCGTGGTTGTACTGATCCTTGTCCTGATGGGAAGCGGGGGCAGTAGCTCACTCATGCTGGATCAGGTCTATGAGTCGGCCGATCTTGGTTTCAGTTTTTCGTATCCCACAGACTGGGTTGTCGAAGAGGATTTGGGAAAACGAGCGCTTACCATTTCTACTCCGGATGAAATCAGCGGGGTGTGTATCATGGACTCGACAGACGAGGTAAATCGGAGGGTAGCCGGGGGCTATGACGTGCTGAGCGCGGCGGGGAGCATCATCAATGAAGTGGCAGCCGGTCTGTTGGGTGCGGATGCATACGAGTTACCGGCCATCAGCCTGCAAAGACAGGGCGACTATGCGACGGGCAAAACGCAGTTTGTCTATATCACTTGGGACATCACCATCGAGATGGAAGTCATGTCGAACCGGATGATTATGATTTTTACGTCCATTGACGAGGAAGAGCCCGCCAATGTAGCGCCCGCCTTTGCCGACATCCGCGCCACCCTGGTGGTCACGGAGACAGTGGCCAGCGGGAACGGGGAAGTTACACTTGAGGTCAGTACGTTCTATTTGAATGGCGACCCGGCCCAAGGCGCGCTCTACATTATGGGAGACAATACGTTCACACTCATAGACGCCAATCAAAACCGGATCGACGGCACCTGGGAACTCGTCCTCCAAGAATATGAGGGCGGCTCCTCGACGCTTATGAGCTTTAAGGGAACCAATGGGGAAGAAATGCTCATGATGGTAGGAGAGGGCGGCGTTCTGTACTACGGCTCGGACGATGTCTATTACCCGGATGAAGAGACGGCCGGAGGTTTTGAAGAAGCATTCGGCAGCGGAGCAGTGGGATAAAGGGAGGGAGCTAGGACATGAACCTACTCATAACGGTGGTCTTTGAAAACGGCTTTCAGGAAATTTATCTGCCCGGCGTGAACAACAAGACCGTACCCATCGACATCCGGCCTCACATCAGCGGGTGGCGGGAGGACATCACCCTGCCGCTGGAGGTCTGGGACAATGTCTGGAGTCTGAGCGGCTCCAAACAGTTTGGTATTACCCAAAACGAGCGCGCCATCGAAAAGGCGACGCTTACCCCGGGGCTGCTGCTCAACTGCCAACTTGCGGACAGCGACGTGGTTTTTTCCTTGACGGTCGAGGAGGCGCAAGAGGGGCATACACATTTTGACAAGTTCTTTCTCGATTTCTCCGCCTGTCCCTGGGTGAAAATTGGCAGCGGGGACGGGAACATCGTGCACTACCACAACCAGTTCTGCTCCCCCGCGCACGCCGAGATCGTAAATGAAAGCGGAAGGGTCATTGTGCGCGATTTAAACAGCGTCAACGGCACCTTTGTGGACGGACGTCTGCTCACAGGGGATCGGGCGCTCAAATACGGCGACGTCATCTACATCATCGGCCTGAAAATCGTCTATCTCGGCAATGTTTTGGCCATCAACAACCCCAGAGACAGCGTTGTGGTGGATGAGCTTCGGTTAAAGCCGATTCACATTGACGTAAGCCTCACCGAGGAAGACGCGGAGGACAGCGAATATGACGCGGAGGAATCCTACTTCCTGCGCACGCCCCGCAATTTAGAGAAGCTGGATGAGGAGACCTTTACGATTGAAAAGGTCCCGCCGAAGAGCGAGCAAAAGCGTCAGCCCATCCTGTTTACGATCGGCCCCGCGTTTACGATGATGATTCCGATGGTTGCGGGCGCGATGATGATGGGTGGCGAGGGCTCCATGCTCAGCGGGCTTGTGATGTCGGTGGGGGCCGCGCTGCTCGGGGCCATGTGGGCCATGATGAACATCCGCTTTCAGAAAAAAGAGGATCATGAGACCGAAGCCGCGCGCGTCAATACATACACCACGTACATCGCCAAAATCGCCGACCAGATCCGCCAGAAAATCGAGTACAACCGGGGCGTGTTGTACCGCAGACTGCCTTCTTCGGAAGAGGTGGTCTCGTTTGCCCAAAACAGCAGTCCGCGGCTTTGGGAGAAGAGCGCTTCCCACGGAGACTTTCTAAGCGTCCGATTGGGCACGGGACAGATCCCCTCGCCGAATCAGATTGTCGTCGCGAAAGAGCAAATTATGGCCGTCCATGACCCGCTCAACGACAAAGTGGGTGAATTACAAACGGCTATGGCAACGCTCCACAACGTCCCAGTGGACTTGTCTCTCTATCACAATCAAATGGTCGGTATCGTCAGCAAAAACCGCAATACGGTGCTGAACCTGAGCCGACTGCTGTCCGTCCAGCTCACCGGACTGCATCCGTACACCGATGTGCGGCTCTGCTATGTCTATCCGATGCGCGAAACCGACGACTGGAGCTATACGCGTTTCCTGCCCCATGTTTGGACGCCTGACAACAAGCTTCGGCTGATTGCCAGCGACAAGAACACCGTGGGCGACGTGATGTATTTCCTCTCCGGCGTCATCCGAGATCGGATGGAACGCAGCCCAGACAAAGATGAGGCGCAGAAGGTTCTGCCGCATTATGTTGTCGTCATCGCCGACTGGTCTCTGGTCGAAAGCGAACCGATTGCCAAGTACCTGATGAACCCCTCTCCGGAGCTTGGGATCACCGTCGTGTTCCTCGTGGACTCCACCGACAAGCTGCCCTCCGGTTGCACGGCCATCGTCCGGGCCGGTGACGAGATGAATGGATTTTACAGCACGGTCGGCGCGTTTCCGGAGCGAAACGGGGTTTCTTTTGACGCGGTATCCCTTGCACAGGTGGACAAATTTTCTCGCAAGCTTTCGGGTCTGCGGGTGCGGGAGATGAATGTGTCCTCGGCCATACCGGATATGCTCACCTTCCTGGATATGTACAAAACCTCAAAGGTGGAAGACCTGGACATCTTACATAAGTGGCTCGAAAACCGCACGTACGAGAGTATGAAGTCCATGGTGGGCTACAAATCCGGCAACCAACCGCTGTATCTGGACATCCATGAGAAATACCACGGCCCGCACGGTTTGGTGGCCGGCACCACCGGCTCGGGCAAATCTGAGACGCTGCAAAGCTATATTCTGTCTCTGGCGATCAACTACCACCCCCATGAGGTTGCGTTCATCCTGATTGACTACAAGGGCGGCGGCATGGCCCAGAGTTTTGTGGGACTGCCGCATCTGGCCGGTGTGATCACAAACCTCGGCGGCAACGCCACAAACCGAGCGCTGCTCTCGATCAACGCCGAGATCAAGCACCGCCAGCGGGTCTTCAACGACTACAAGGTCAAGCACATCGACGCCTACATCGAGCTCTACCGCTCCGGTGTGGCCACGGAACCGATGCCCCATCTGCTGATCATCGCCGACGAATTTGCCGAGCTCAAAAAAGAGCAGCCAGAGTTTGTCCGGGCGCTGGTATCCGCGGCGCGGGTTGGACGTTCTTTGGGCGTCAACCTGATTCTCGCGACGCAAAAACCGTCCGGCGTCGTGGACGACGAAATCTGGTCCAACACGCGTTTCCGCCTCTGCTTGCGCGTCGCGGATAAGCAGGACTCGGGCGAGATGCTCAAACGTCCCGACGCGGCGTTCATCACGGGCACGGGCCGCGGCTATTTCCAAGTGGGCAACGACGAAATCTTTGAGGAATTCCAGTCCGGTTGGTCCGGCGCGGAATATGAGCCACAGATTCCCTTCTCCGACGATAAGAACATCAAGGTGGAACTGTTGAATCTCATCGGGAAAAGTGGCGCGCCCAAACAGAAAAAGAAAAAGAAGAGCGACAACATCGCCAAGGTCACGCAGCTCGACGCCGTCGTCAAGTACGCGGCTCAGCTCGCGCAGGAAAACGGCATCCCAGCGCTCAAACAGATCTGGATGCCGCCGCTGCCGAAGACCTTGTATCTGGATCAAATCGGCGAAATTGAAAAGCCCGAGGGTTTCTCGCTGTTGTTGCCTGTGGGTTTGGCCGACAACCCCGAAGGGCAGTGCCAATACCCCGTGGCTGTCGATTTCCTGGCCGACGGCCATCTGCTCCTCTGCGGCGCGGGCGGTTCCGGTCGAACGACGCTACTGCAAACCTTGATCTACAGCGCCGTCACCCGCTATACGCCGTCGGAGGTAAATGTCTACATCGCGGACTTCTCGAGCCGCACCATGGCGGTGTTCGGAAGTCTCCCGCATGTCGGCGGTGTAATGTTTGAGGGCGACGACGAAAAGATTGACGAAGTTTTCTCTTTGCTGCAAAAGACGCTGGCTCGGCGCAAAAGCGAGTTTTCCGAGCAGGGCATCGGTTCTTTTAAGGAGTATGTTTCGCAAAAGAACGATTGTCCGGCGATTGTGTTCATCATCGACAACTACATCGCGTTCATTGAAAGCTATGAGCAGTATGAGGACACTTTGGCGCAGCTCTCGCGTGAGGCGGCCAGCTACGGCATCTATCTCGTGCTCAGCATGAACAACTCGGGCGAATTGCGCAGCCGCATCCGCCAGAACTTCACCAGCGGCATCGCGCTGCAAATGCCCGACCGCTTTGAGTATGAAGCCGTCATCGGTGACCGTACCGAGATTGTCCCCGAGAGCAGAACGCCCGGGCGCGGACTCATCAAAGCGCCGCTGCCGGTGGAATTCCAGACGGCCATCTGTACGCGGGAAGAGCCCGGCCTGTCCACGGCGCAGACCCTTCGCCGCCGGTTTGCCGAGCTTGTGACTGGAGGTGGCATCAAAAAATTGGGCGTGGCTACGGAGACGCTGAGTTTTGAGGCGCTGATGGCCAGAAGCGACGTGAAAGCCCTGCCGGAGGGTGTGCTGGCCATCGGACTCACCAGCGACGACGGCAAATTGGTCACGGTGGCGCTGGACGAGGAATTCTGCTATACCGTCGGTGGCAGCGGCCAGACGGGCAAGACCAATCTTCTGATGGCGATTGCCCGTCAGGCCAAGGCCAAGGGCAGTACGCTCTATCTCTTTGACAGAGAGGGCGGGGAACTGGAAAAGACCCGGCTGTTTGACAAAACTGTCCACAACGACAGCGAGTTGTTTTCCCTCATGGAGGGCACGCTGGTGTCCGCGTTTTCGGAGCGCAACGGTGTTGTGAACGGCGCCCGAGACGCGGGTCAAAATGTCGCGCAGGCGATGAAGAACTACAGGCGGATTGTGTTCCTTGTCAACGACATGACGGCGTTTATCCAGGCTGTCTACAGCCCCAATATGGATATGAGCGGCTTTATGGAAATCGCGCTGGAAAAGGGCCGTGAGCATAAGATTCACTTCTTTGCCGCCGTCACCCCGGACGACTTTGCCGATATGGCGCGCTTTGCCGCGATACGCACCTACGCGGGCTGGAGCCGCGGCATCCATCTGGGCGGTCTGTTTGACCAGCAGAGCATCCTACGCTTTGAGATGACGGCGGCGGATAGCGTTCGCCAGCTTCCGGCGGGCGTGGGCTATGTCGGCGACCAGAACGGGGCGGCCCTGAAAGTCATTACCCCCCTCGTGCGCTAGCGGTAAGAAAGGTCTGCTGTTGTGGCAGACCTCGAAAAGGAGAATGATGATGAGCAAGATATTTCTTGACGTGCAGGTGCCCGGCGTTGCGCGCAGCTATGAATTTGCCGCCGACAACGTCATGACGGTCGGAAAAGTAAAGAAACAATTTATCCGGCAGATTTCAGCGGTCGAGGGCAGAGAATTGTTTGTCGACCCCGCGCGAGTGCTGTTTTGTTCCCGGGCACTCGAGGGGCTCTTACAGGACAGCGAAATTCTGGGGGAAGTGGGCATCGAAAGCGGAGACACGGTTATTTTACTGTAAGGGGGTAAAAACATGCCGGATATGTCAAACATCGATTCCGAGAAAATCCTTTCGGCCGCCGGAGAGCTGGAGGGCATTGTGGATCGGATGAACGCTTGTGTCGGCAAATTTGCCGACGCCATCCAAAATCTTGACAAGGGTTGGGTCTCGGAGATCAAAGCCGAGTTTATGGCGAGCTACCAAAAAGATTACGAGGCCATGCAAGAGATGTTGCTGCAGCTCAGAGAAATGAACGCGGGACTGCGTGAGG
>CAYWWF010000114.1:0-7159 GCA_964461745.1 uncultured Oscillospiraceae bacterium
GTAAGGCCCTGGGCGGCGGCGTCGCAGCGTGGGTGGATGCTTGTTACCTGCAAGCCCACGGGCACATCGTAGAAGTTCGCGGTGCGGGCGTCGATCGTCTTGCCCTCAATGCCGATGGCCGGACGGCCTTTGACATAACCGCGAGAGATCAGTTCGTCGATGATGGGCTTGGCGGTGTTTATCGGGATCGCAAAGCCGAGACCCTCAATCGAGTAGCTCGACAAATAGTCGCTCATGATTTTCGAGGAGACCACACCGATGACCTGGCCATAAGCGTTGATCAGCGGGCCGCCGGAGTTGCCGGGGTTGATCGCGCAGTTGGTCTGAATCATCGTCATCGTGCGTTCCTGGATCACGATGTCGCGGTTGATCGAGGAGATGATCCCGCTCGTGACGGTGTTTTGCAGTTCCAGACCCATCGGATTGCCGATGACCACGGCCGTGTCGCCGATTTCGAGCGCGTCGGAGTTGCCAAACTCGGCGGGTGTCAGGCCCCTAACATCGATTCTGACGACGGCCAAATCGGTGCGCGCGTCGGTGCGGACGTCGATGGCGTCGTAGCTCTCACCGCTGTCGAGAACAATGGAGACACGCGGCGCGCCGCTGACAACATGGTTGTTTGTGATGATGTAACCGTCGGCGGTCATCACAATGCCGCTGCCGGAACTGATCTCATTGCCCTGGCTGTCGTAGACAACGACGCCGACAACAGAGGATTTGGTCTTTTTCACAATGTCGCGAATGGAAAGTTCACCGGTCAAACCCGAGACATTGGACGAACCTTGCGGCGGGTCTTTGATATCGAGTTGCGTGTCACCGCTGCCGTCCATGGGGGGTACTGTGGGTGCGCCCGGCGTCGGCATGGTTTCAAGCGGACTGCCGCTGACCTGCGCGCCGCCGCTGCCCGGTGTTGTGCTGACATAAAGCCCGAGACGGCCCGCGTCGTCTGAACCGACGCGCAGACCCAACGTGGCCGCGACATAGACAAAGGTGCCCGTGACGAGCACGGCCAACGCCAGCATACAGAAGAACGCCACACGCCAACCGGACTTTTTCGTTCTCGTTGTTCGGGTCTTCTTCTCGCGCGCCGGTTCCTGTCCCCAGGGATCCCTCGGTGTCACGGTCACAGCCTCTTCGGCGTCCCGCGCGGGCGGCGCTTCCGGATAGGGCGGCGGCGTCAAGGAGGGAAGATCGGCGTAATCCGGCGTGCGACTATACGCGTAGGGTTTCGGTGTTGCGGAGGGTACGACATAGGGCAGGTAGTCGGATGAGGAGGATGAGGACGTGTATGTCGCGCCGGCGTCGGTGACGGCGGGCGTCTCCGCCTCCGGCGGTTCGGACGCCAAATGCGGCTCATCATAGGAGGAGGGATAGCGCGCGTAAGGCGGCGTATAGGCGTACGTTGAGCCAGCGGTGGTGTCCGACTGCCGGGCTTCGGGCCGCGGTGTCCACGGTTGGTAGCTCGGTGTGGGGGGCGCGTCGGCAGGACGGGCCGTATATGTGGACTCACCCGGCGCGACAGAGTGTTCTTCCTTCGACCAAGGGTAGGCCGGACGATTGTCTTCCGGAGTGTTTATGTTACGATCGTATTCACCAGACATGAAGGTAACCCCTTTCTATGATGTGTGTTTTTCCCTTTGCCCCCGCCGTGGGCGAGGAGAGGCACACAAAGCAATTGTACGTTTTTTTATCTGAACCCATTCTACAAAAAGAAATTCGGGATTTCATGAAGACATTATGAACAATTCGTAAATAAAGCAAACCCGTAAACGTACGCCCGGAATTTTCCCCGCCTGCGGCGGGGGAAAACAGTGGTATGGCTTATTCATACTCCGCGACGTGTTCTTCCCCGCGCAAAACGCGCAACACCCCGCGCATCAATGCCAGCATCTCATCCTCACCCGGGAAGACGTGTACCGGAGCTAAGCGATCTACCCGTTGCTTGATGGCGCCTGTGAAGCGGGTCGAATGGGCCAAGCCCCCGGTCAGCAAAATGGCGTCCACACGGCCTTCGAGCACGGCGCACATCGCGCCGATTTCCTTTGCGACCTGATAGGCCATCGAGTCGAGAACAAGGGCGGCAAACTCATCGCCGCTGTTCATCATTTTCTCCACACGGCGCAGGTCGTTTGTGCCGAGGTAGGCCGAGACGCCGCCGTTTTTGACGACGCGGTCGAGCATCTCCGTTTCGCTGTACTCGCCTGAAAAACACATTTTGATCAGCGGGACAGCCGGGATGCTGCCGCTGCGCTCGGGCGTAAACGGCCCTTCGCCCGACAGCGCGTCGTTTACGTCGATCACGCGGCCATAGCGGTGCGCGCCGACGGTGATGCCGCCGCCAAGGTGAGCCACCACAAAGCGGCAGTTTTCATATACATGGTTCAGTTCCGACGCCAGCCGTCTCGCGACGGCCTTTTGGTTGAGCGCGTGGAACACACTGACACGTTCGATGCCGGGCACACCCGTGAGCTTGGCGTTGCGGTCCATCTCGTCGACGACAATCGGATCGACAACAAAGGCCGGTTTGCCGCAACCCTCGGCGATCTCGTGGGCCATGATCGCGCCGAGCGCCGAGGCGTGTACGGAAGCCGCCGCCGAGTGCAAATCGGCGAGCATGGCCGGGCCAACACGATAGGTTCCGCTCTCGATGGGTCGCAACAGCCCTCCCCGACCCGCCACGGCGTCAAGGGACGACAGTGGCACGCCAAAGGCCGCGAGCATATCGGTCACGCAAGCCTTGCGGAAGTCCTTTTGCCCCAAAACGGAGCCGCAGGCGAAAAGCGTCGCTTTGTCGTGCCTGAAGGTGTGGGTCAGAATGGGGGTCTCGTTGTCGTAGAGCGCGAATTTTGTGGAGGTCGAACCCGGGTTGAGCGTCAGAATGCGAAAGACGTCTGGCGCTTTGTCCGGCACGCGCGCGGGCGCTTTGTCCGGTGGCGGGGCCACAGGTAAGCTGGGCCGCGTCTTGGTCTGCGTCTTGCCGTCGAGCGTGACGGAGACGACACAGTCGAGGTTCAGCATGTGTTCGACGACGAGCGCCAGCTTAGTATGCGTCCCGACGATGTCGATGTCCATCTGGGAGAGGGCTTCGTTCTCGGTCTCGTCGACCATGAGGCGCTTGATGTTCCAACCCTCGTTGCGGATGTGAGCGACGACACGCCCGAGCACACCGGGCCGGTTTTCCACGAGCAGCGCGATGGTTTGCACGGGTTTCTGCATACCTGTACCTCCAAAAGCCTCGCAGAGCTTTGCCGCAGGCAAAAAAGTTCAATCGTTTTTCCGGGGACATGTGCCTCGGAAAAACACCACAACCCCACCAAGGTGTTCCGGCCCTCAGTCTTGGGCAAGTGGTCAAAAAGCAACGGGGGTGATAGTGTGAAAGAGGGGCGCTGAGTCCCTCTTTCACGTCTAAATCCCGCCCGCAGGCGCCTCGGCGCGCGCACGCGCCGTCTAAGCCAGAGGCAATTTATTGCCTCTGGCTTAGACTAAACGTAAAATTGGTGCCGTTTTCGTCGCTGTGTACCCAAACGTCCTCGTTCATGTGTCCGAGGATCGTCTTGACAATATACAGCCCCAAACCGAGACCGGATGGATCCATCCCGCGTGAGCGGTCGGCCTTGTGGAAACGGTCAAAGACATAGGGCCACTCTTCGGCCGGGATGGGGTCCCCCTCGTTGCGGACGGTAATGAACCGACGGTTTCCTTTTTTGACAAGCGTAAGCCCGATGGCCCGGCCCGGCGGCGTGTGCTTGACGGCGTTTTCCAGCAGGTTGTAAATCACCTGCGTGACGGCGTCCGGGTCGCCCCAGACCGGAACGGCCTCTTCGGGCAAATCAAGCTTTACCTCAATGCCGCGGGCCTCCACGGCGGCCTCAAACGAAAGCAGTGTCTGCAATAAAAGCTCGCGCACGTCGAAGGTCACGGCGTTTGCGTTCGGGCTCTCGCTTTGCAGCCGGGCGATGTCGAGCATACGGGAGACAAGCCGCGACAGGCGCAGCACCTCCAAGCGTACGGTCTCCAGCGACTTTTCCTGGCGGTCGGGCGGAATCGTGCCATCCTGAATGCCCGTGATAAAACCCGAGATGACCGTCATCGGCGTTTTGAGTTCGTGGGAGACATTGGCGATGAAATCCGAGCGCAGCGCGTCGGCCTTTTGCAGCGCGTCGGCCATTGCGTTGAACGCCGTGGAGAGTTCCTCCATCTCCTGAGAACCCCGGTCGACCTCGACGCGCACGTCAAAGGCCCCACGGGAAAACCGGACGGCGGCCTGGGCCATTTTCTTCATCGGTTGTGTCATGCGTGAAGTCAAAAAATACGCCGCGGAACAGGAGACAAACAAGACAAACAGCGCAATGAGCGCATACATGCGGAAAAACGAGCCGGAGAGCGTTGAGGGCTGACTAGACGGCGTCGCCAAGTACAGATAACCGACCACATGGCCCTGCCGCGTCATCACGGGCCGCACGACAGCGATTTGCGGCGCGTCGAACAGGCGTCCGAAATTGCTGACCGGTAGCTTTTCGCCCTTCTCTGCAAGGGCCATCAAGTCGCTTGGAATCGTCTGCCCCTCAAGGGACGCGTTGAGTCCGGAGGCGGCCAAGATGTCACCTCTTGTATCGCTGATGAAAATCAGTGTATCGGTTGAGCGCGCAATGGTGGTGATGAAAAACATCAAGTCCAGCGTCACGTTGAGCCGGTCTCCGTAGACGTTGGCGCCAGCCATATGGGCGGTGTTGTTGGCGTATTTTTCTAGTTCGGCCTTGCGCACATTGTCAAAGTAGCGCCCGGCGGAGGTGATCACCACAATGCCGAGAAACAGAAAACTCGCGATGATGAGCACCGCGGTGATGATGAAGGTCTTGAAGAAGACGCTGTGGAACAGTTTCCTCATGGCCCTTCCCTCACCTCAAACTTGTAGCCCACGCCCCAGACCGTCTTGAGGCACCATTTTTCACTGACGCCCTCAAGTTTTTCGCGCAGACGCTTGATGTGTACGTCCACCGTACGGGAGTCGCCGAAGAAGTCAAAGCCCCAGACCTCGTCAAGCAGTTGATTGCGCGTAAAGACCCGGTTGCGGGAGGACGCCAGATGGAACAGCAACTCGAGCTCTTTCGGCGGCGTGTCCACCGGAGCACCGCGCACCCAGAGCGTATAGGACTCCATGTCGATGGTAAGGTTGTCGAACTGGAGCTTTTTTTCCTCGCGCTCAAGCCCCGACGTGCGCCGCAGTACAGCGTGGACACGCGCGAGCAGCTCTTTCATCTCAAAGGGTTTGACAAGGTAATCGTCGGCGCCCATCTCAAGTCCCGTCACCTTGTCGGGCAGCTGACCCTTGGCGGTGATCATGATGATCGGCGTCTGTGCGAGGGCGCGGATTTCTCGGCAGACCGAAAAACCGTCGAGCAGCGGCAGCATCAGGTCAAGAAGCACCAGGTCGGGGCGGTAGGTTGCAAACGCCTGGATCCCGGCGGGGCCGTCGGCGGCGCTCTCAACCTGATAGCCGTCCTTTTCGAGGTACATACGCAGTAGATCCGATATGTTTTTGTCGTCTTCGACGATTAAAATGCGTTTTTTCATACGGCACTCACCCCTACATTGCTCCGGCCTCTGGTCATTCCTCTTCTCCTGTCGCAATCCCATTATAACCGATCGCGCGCACAGAAAGTGAATAATTTGTAAAATATATAGGCGGTGATTTATATACGACAACATCGTGCGTATCCGCTCTGGAACTTAACGCGCATACATTTCGTCTCAATGCTAAACTTCTTCCTTTTTCGCACAAAATCTCCTTTGCTTTCAATATCTGATGTTTCTCGGCGCAATGAACTGGGGATTGCGACAAGAAAGGCCAACATTTAGTAACCATTTGTAATTAAGATGTGATTGTATTCCAGGGCATAACTAGTTATAATATTGTGGTAAAAATATCGCCCTGTTCTCCGTTTTCGCTTTTCCTAAGAAAGATGAGGTAGCCTCTATGTACGATCATTCCTCTAAACCCAAAAAACAGTCGGGCCGCCTTGATGGCCGCATGGTCTCCTCCGAGGCGCCCAAAACGCCGCAAGCTGAGGCCTTTTTTGCCGGGGCGTCTACGGCGCCGCGCCCTGTGGTTCGCCGTGAAGCCGCCTCTGTGGCGGATCCGCGCGCGTATGCCCCGACCGCCGGCCCGCGCACCTACGCCGCAACCGGCACGTCCGCCGCACCGTCGCGCGCTGCTACACCGCCGCGCCGAACCAAACGTGAAAAGCCGCCGATCCGCCGCAGTCCGTTGCGTGTTGTGATGCTCAGCGCCCTGTTTGTGGTGCTTGTGGCCCTTGTGGGCTTTTTAACCTATGCCCTGGCCGCTTACGACAGGGTCTATCCGAACGTGTACATCGACGGCCTGTCTGTCGGCGGTAAAACAAAAGACGAAGTCGAACTGCTGCTGGCCGATAAACTGCGCCAGACAGCGGTTCACGACAGTTTTTCGTTTGCCGTCGGGGCCGAGACCGTGACCTTTACCCCGGAAGAAATCTCCCGCTGCCTCATGAAGGAGGAGAGCGCCGGAGACGCTTACGCTTATGGACGCACCGGAGGACTCTTCACCCGGCTCGGCGATGTCGTCTCTTCCCTCTTCCGCCGCACTGAACTCACTTCGTCTTCCAACTTCTACATAAACAGGGAACCCATCGTCGAAAAGATTACCAGTCTGGCCCAGAAAATGAATTATGCACCGACCGCCTCCGAGGCAACGCTCGGCAGCGACCGCCTGACCATCACAAAGGGCGCGCCGGGCCTGAACATCCGACAGGACATGCTCATCGAGCTCCTGGCTGCGCGCTTTGCGGACTTAGACTTCTCCCCGATTCTATATAAGCCCGCCGAGGAACCGATCCCCGCGCTCGACTTGTCGCAATACTACGACGCTATATATGTAGAACCGAAAAACGCGGCCTATGTGCGCGAGGAAAACGGTGGCCACAGTTTCACAAATGAAGTCACCGGTGTCTCCTTCGACGTCGCGGCGGCGCGGACGGCGCTCGACGAAGCCGCACCCGGCGAAACCGTGGTCATTCCCTTTGTCTATGAAAAACCCACCGTGACGAGAGAAGTGCTCGAAGCCAGCCTGTTTGCCGACCGTCTGTCTACGTTTACCACCTACTTCGCGTCCAGCAACACC
>CAYWWF010000115.1:0-7147 GCA_964461745.1 uncultured Oscillospiraceae bacterium
TCCGAATTATAAACGCCCTCGTCGCTCCAAATTGTAGCGGCTTTTGTCGCTTCGAATTTACAAGCGTGCATATGTGTTTGTATAAAGCCGGAGCGAGGGCGCCGCTCCCGACGGGCTTCTCTCGATGCGTTTTACCACATCGCCGAATCTCACCAAAGTTCTTCTTCGTCTTCTACTACGTCTTCCGTCTCCCGCAGTTCCACCCGAATTTGATCGCCTTTGACTTCGCAGAGAATTTCAAACGCCGTGTCCGTGGTGTTGATAAACTTCAGATCCTTTGTGCCGTAACTTACCGTCGCGTCTTTTCCGTCATCGACATAGCCTACATTTTTGGAGTGTTCGTGCCGTTCGGTGATCTTAAAACCGGCTTTGAGCGCGGCGTTGTACAGCGTTGTGGACATCTGACAGATGCCGCCGCCGACGGCTTTTTTCTTTTTGCCCTGCACGAGGATCGTAGCCTTGCGATAGCCGCCCTTGACCGTGCGCGCGCCGACTTTGCGGTTGAAGGAAAACTCTTCGCCCGGACGGACAACGATGCCGGTCAGTTTGCGGGCGACGACGCGCAAATTGTTTTTGCGGTTGCCCGAAGAGTCCAGCAGCGGCGTCTCAAAAGTATAAGACTTTGGCGGCCCGGAAGGCGTGGGTTTCACGGAAGCGGAGACTTCCGGCAGCGGAGAAAGAGATAGATCCGGTAAAGGTATTGTTTCAATCGCACCACGCATGGATTTGGACGACGGTGTCTCCGTGGCGGGCATTTTGGAGGGTTGTTCGGTAGGTGCTGTGCTCGTGACAGGCCCGCGCGCCGTGTCTGTTGTCTGACCGCAAGCGGACATCCATAGACACGGCGCGAGACAAAGCAAAAGGGAAAAGTAGGTAAGCTGAGCCGCGCGTTTAACTGGGCGCGTGAGACCGCCCTTTTTTATCTTCAAGTTGCGTCACCTATTTTCAATTCAGTTCCTCTATAAACCGCGAGTTTTAGAGGAATGGGGACAATGATGTTGTTGCGGCGGAATAAAGCGGTTTTTTAACAACTATCCGTAGTTTGTTCATCCACCTTATAGATCATTCATCAGCAGTACGCCCAACATTTTACCGACGACATCGAAAAATCCAAGCCGCTCCACCGCGTCGCCTGCGACAATCGGCATACGAGCGAGCACTTCATCACCCGCACGCACCGTCAGTTCACCAAGTTTTTGGCCTTTTTCCACAGGCGCTTCCACATTGGGCGCGAGATCAACTTGGCGCTCGATGCCGGCCATTTTGGATTTTTCAACCAAAACATTGGTATTTTCGAGCACCACCGGCTGGACCTCAGCGGCCTTGCCCAAAATGACCGGCACCGGTAACAAAACCTCCTCAGGGAACACCGCCTTGACGCCGTAGTTGGCAAAACCGAAATCAAGGAGGCTGCGCGCTGTGTCAAAGCGAATGTCGGAGGAGGACGCGCCCAAGATTACGGCAATGAGTTCCATACCTTCTCGCTGCGCACTGGCCGAAAGACAAAACTTGGCCGTCGACGTGGAACCCGTTTTAAGACCGGTGGCGCCGGAATAAAAGCGAATCAAGCGGTTTGTGTTGTTCAAACCAAAGGTGCCGTTTCGCAGGCTGCTCATCCACTGGGTGGTGTATTTTTTAATGCCTTCGTGCTTGAGAAGTTCGCGTGACATCAGCGCGATGTCGCGCGCGCTCGTATAGTGGTCTTCTTCACTGAGCCCGGTGCAATCCCGGAAGTGGGTGTTAACCATGTTCAGTTCCGCTGCGCGTTCATTCATGCGCGCCACAAAGGTCTCCTCTGTACCGGCCAAGTGTTCGGCGAGCGCCACCGAGGCGTCGTTGCCGGAAGCCATGCAGGCCGCTTCCAGGAGTTCGTGGACGGTATAGGTTTCTCCTTCCGCGAGAAAAACTTGTGAGCCGCCCATACTCTGCGCGTTTTTGCTGATCGTCACCACATCTGTAGTTTTGAGTTCACCACGGTCAATGGCTTCCATCACAAGCAGCAGTGTCATAACTTTTGTCACGCTGGCCGGTAGGCGTCTTACATCCGCATCTTTTTCAAACAGAACGGTGCCCGTCTGTTTCTCGATCAGTATTGCCGCCGGTACATCCACACTGGGTGGCTGTGGCGCGGCCACAACGGCTGGGAAGAGTGAAATGGTCAGAATGGCGCTGAGAAGAACACAAACGACTCTCTTCATGTCAGATGCCCCCATATTGCGTCACGTTTTTAACCGCACCGATGGTCTTCAGGCAAAACCGGTACGGGTTTGCAGGCTTGCACTACTAAAGGTATGTCTTAGGAGGGCTTGTTATGCCAGGCCACTGTGGGTTCGTGTAGGGGTCGATGCCCACATCGGCCCGCTTTGGGCGATTGCTTCTGAAATTTTTCCCATATACCCCGTATAATGCCGGTTTTATGCGGCCATACTGTGAATGTTCCATTGGGACACTGCGGGTCATATGCCATCGGCAAGCGCCAATCACCCGCCGGTACGCCCGCCACGGTGATGTCAATTCGTCCGGGTGGTGGAAACCGTTTCAAGGCTTGCCCAGTATCTGCGGAGGTGCGAAAACATGAAGAAGAAAACATCAAAAGTGAATCGTGTGCTGGACTTTTTTGCAGGCAAGGGGTTTTATGTCGTCCTCTTTGTCTGTGTGACGGCCATCGGCGTATCCGGTTACGCTTTGCTCTTTGCCTCCCGTCCCGCCGATCCCATTTCTCTGAACCCAGAGTCCGTCGAAACTCTGAGTCAGCCGGACTGGGACATTCCGACGATGACGCCGGTGTTCGATCCGTATGACGACAGCCTCGACGTCTGGGGCAGCGACGCGATTCCGGTCTTCTCCGGGACGAGTCCTGCGGTGGCTCCGCCGAGTGTACCGCCGTCAAGCAACCCTTCGGCCGCGACGGGTACGTCCCCGAACCCCTCGCCGGACAAGACGACGGCCACGTCACCGAGTCCCTCTCCCGACAAGGCGGCGGCCACATCTCCAAAGCCCTCAACCGCGCCGACCTTTGTCTGGCCGGTAAACGGCAGCGTGCTCACGCCGCACAGCGAGGACGAACTCATTTACGACAAGACCATGGGTGACTGGCGTGTCCACATGGGCCTTGACATTGAAACCGCTGCGGGCGCAAAGGTTTGCGCGATCGCAGACGGCACTGTCAAAGAGATCTTGGATGACCCCAACCTCGGCACCACGGTGATCATCGAGCACGAGGGGAAACTTGTGAGTCAATACAGCAACCTTTCGAGCATTCCGACTGTAAAAGCCGGCGACAAGGTCAAAAAGGGTGAAGTCATCGGAGCCACGGGCAATACTGCCCTGGACGAGTCTGCGTTGACCTATCATCTGCATTTGGAAGTCTTCAACGACGGCAGTCCTGTGGATCCCGCGGGTCTGTTGCCTCAGAAATAACCTTCCGTTTCTTTATACCAATCTCCCATGAAAGGGTCGACAAGATTTACGAGGATTTTTGCCTCTGACAAGGAAGAGGAGGGAGGAATACTTTGTGTATTCGTTCTTCCGATGACGCAGTCAGGCGGCAAAAAGTCCGTAATGATGTCGGCTGCTTTATGGGAGATTGGTATTAGATTACTCGCGTGAAAAGTCAACCCATTCCTCGTCTCCCTGCGCTGTGCGTGTATAGCTATGGTTGTGCGCGGCTTCTGTCACGTCCGCGAAAAGGCGGTTATCTGTGTCAACATCGGAAAAGTGGTGGACGGCTTGCGCGATGCCGGTGGGGCTCCATTTTCTGTTGTGTGCGTGGTTAATCATGCGCACAGCCTCCAGTCGAGTAACCCATTGCTCCGGTCGGAATGTCCCATCGTTGTAGCCTTCCATCCATCCGGCTGCACTGGCCGCCAGAATGCTTTCGTACGCCCAGTAACTGCTGGGAACATCGGAATACTCGAACTTTTCTTGTTTCTGCGCGGGGAGTCGGTACAAAACACTTACAATTTGGGCAAATTCTGCGCGCGTTATCGGCCTGTGCGGCAGAAATAAACCGTTTGCCCCTCGAAATACCCCCAGAGCGGTCAGCGCATATACACTGTCTGAATACCAAGCGGCTGTATCCACGTCACGGAATACAGTCGCTTTTGCTTTGCCCGCGCGACCGTCCTGTTTGGAGAGACGGTGAAAAACAACCGCCGCCTCGCTTCGAAGCAGAGGCTCATGGGGTCTGAACGTGTTGTCCGGATAGCCGGTGATATACAAACTGTGATGGTCCACGGGGGCATCGGACAACTCAAAAATATCTAAAGTGGCTGCTTTTCCATTTATGGTGGCAGCCAGCGCGAACATGAGATGCTCTGAGAGGCGCGGTCCCTTGACCACCACGGCGTTGTCCACAAACTTGTGGTTTACGCTCTCCGAGCCGTATAAAACAAAATCGTTTTGACCTGCCAAATGATTGCTTTCGATATACCGACTCAACTGGCTTCCGATTTTTACATGTCCCAACTCTGTCATGGTCAGGGAAATCACCTCGCGTCTTCTTCCGTCGACCAGCGTGAAAAAATTGTTTTCCGATACCATCGCACGGCTCTTGTAGCGCGCGAATCGAAAGCTTTTTTTGTCACCCATAAGAGTACATTCGCTGATCCTAGCCGTATCCATTGCCCTGCTGACAAACTGGCCGCCGCCCGTTGTCTCTCCCTTGACATAACAGGAAGAGTGATCCACACTTCCGCCGATTTCAAAGGCAAAACCGGACGCGTCGGCGTTTTCCGCGTCACCCGAATGGGTGACATCTCCGATGACCTTTGTAAAGCAATAGGCAACCGTGCCTTCGTTTTCGAGCTGTTGCACAAACCCGCAGGCCACCGCGCGCCCTGACGGCGCGGAAATTGCCGCGATGTTCCCGCCGACCAGCACCGAGGCGTGGTCAACCGCCGCGCGCGCCGCGATGCGCCCGGAAAAGCCTGAGGATCTCGCATCGCCCGCGGACGCCGAGGCGGTCATCCCCCGCGCCTTCACCGAGACATATTGGGCTTGGCCGGTCACTCGTTCGGCAAAGCCGGATACACTGGCGGCACTTTGGCCCAACGCGGTCAGCGTTTCTTTGATTTCCACATGGGCGTCTTCAATGGTTCCATTTACGTCGAAACCAAAGCCGTTGACGGCGGCGTGGAGACCGCTTGCCGTCATGCTTTGGGCATAGACTTGACTGTCACGCACTTCCATCCGACCGCTGAGCAGTGTGTCGGCAAAGCCGGAGATATACGCAAAGGCCATAGGGCTGTTGCTGATGATATCGCCCCGAACCTCCACAACACTGTTGTCAAAGAACACCGTTTGCATGGCAAAGGTCGCAAAGCCCACCACATGCGTGTATCCGGTAGCGCTTTCCGCGCCCATGTTTCCGTGGATCAGAACGCCCGCGTTTTCGATGCGCCCACCCCGGGCCATGTCGTTGAAAAAGCCAGAGATTTGCACATTGCCCTGGTTTCTCAGGAACATATCCCCACCGATGACCGCGTGTGAGTTTTGCACAAGCGGCCGACTTGCGCCCAGCCCCTCTCCAATGAATCCACCGGCATACACCGTCCGATGGGACGCGGCTTTTATGTCGAAATCACCGCCAATGTCCAAACGGCAGTTTGTCACGGCGGTGTCCGTGTTGCCGATCTCCGTCAAAAAACCGCCGTAATAATGATTGGCGTTGGAAACGCCGCCGGTTACCAGCGCCCGGATGCTGCCACCGACGCGCACTGTGCAGCGATTGAGCGAAAATGACAGACTGTCGGAGCCTTTGAGACTGCCGGCAAAGCCTGAAGCATAGCGCACGCTCCCCTCGCGCTGGGCGTTTAGGTCCCCGCCGACGGTGATTTGGATGTCGTCAAACCAACCCGCAATGGCCCGTCCGAAGCCGGTCGCCGTGTCTTCCCCGTAAACACCGCCCGATATCGTAACCCAGATGTCGGACATGTGATTCTCCTGCCCCGTAGCATCTCCGGATAGATCGCCGTAGAAGCCGGTCGCGATGTACGCGTTGTCTTCGGGCGTTGCGATGTTGCGTGCGGAAAGCCGGACGTGCTTTACGGAGCTTTGTGCAATGCCGCCCGCAAACCCGCACGCGACAGAGGCTCCGTCGCCGTGCAGCGGAAGCACGTCACCTTCTATGCGTATGCTGACATTTTCAACAGTAGCCTCCTCGATGGCTGAAGCGAATGGATATCCGCTCACATCACCGCTCAACCGCAGCGACAGATTTCTCACCTGCCCGCCTCGCACCTTATGAAACAAAGCACGGCACGGCACGTCGCACTCAATGTTAATCTGAGCACCCGCGGCGTCAAGACGGCCTGAAAAATCGAGCCCCTGGCCTGTGAGCTCGCTGGCTTTTATCTGATACTCGCCCGGCATGATGATGTACACATCGGCCGGCTCATGTCCATTTAGAAAGGAGATGAGTTGCTGCTGGCTTTTCACGGTAAAACTCTCTTCCGGCGTAAGGGATGTCAGAGCAAAGCCGAAAAAGAAAATGACAAGACTCACAAGCGCTTTTTTCATGCGATACACCTCTTTCTCCATAATGTAAACAAAAGAGGGTTATTTATGCCATTGTGCGCAAAAGCGCTTAACATCGTCATAATTATCATGGAAAACATAAGATTTCCAGATCTAACATATGTTTTCGGCATGTGTATCAGAGATCGGCAGATAAAAAAACAAAAATTGGGGACGATTTTATGAGAAGGAGGGATATAGTGAGAATTCAGTTTTATGTATGTGTCAACACAAACAGAGTTTACGGCATGGCAAAAAACCTTTTCCTCCGAGCGGTTGTAGAGACACAACAAGATGTGCCTATACTTCGCGCATATCTATTTCATGTGCCTGTCATGAAAAAGAAAATAAAGAAAAATATGGCACAAACCACAAAACATTACGGAATAAAATTCTTGCGCGCATCAGAATATAGTATAGAAACGCTTTATGTTGGTTATGGCCTAAACAATCCGGGCGCCACCGGTTTGTTGTATGCCGTTTTGTCAGCCCTGCCCAATGTTACGCAATTTCCGGATTTTGTGCCCAGTGAAACCCATCTGACTGCTGAGGGCCGCATGAAGCTATTCGTCTGGAAAACCATGAAAAATATGTATAGACAAAACAAAAAACAAAAGAGAAAGGTTGCGGT
>CAYWWF010000116.1:0-7053 GCA_964461745.1 uncultured Oscillospiraceae bacterium
TAAAAAACTGTCCAGCACCCTAGCCACCTGCGGCCAGTGCTCCAAAAACGCGTAGTGGCTGCCGCCTTTGAGCGTAACCAACCCCGCGTCCGGAATCAAAGACTCCATCTTTTTCCCATCGCGCAGCGGTGTGGCGGTGTCGTTCTCGCCCCAGATGAGCAACACCGGCACCTGTATTCGTGGCAATATGTTTGTCAAATCCACGTTCACAACGCGCGACAGCGTGCCGCGCATCACCGGGGAGGCCGCGCGATAGTCCGCCGAACCCGCGCGCTTTATGAGTCTCTCCCGCGCCTTCGGGAAGGGTTTTAAACAAAAGCGCGCTGTTTTGTAGCTGTACACCTTGAGGTAATAAGCCAGCGTCCGGCGGGGTTTCAGTCCGGCGCTCGCGAGCAGCACCACCCGGGACACTGGGAGCCGCCGGTCGCCGAGCAGCTTTAGGATCACGCGTCCGCCATGCGAATGGCCGACCAAAACGTCGGGCGAAAGCTGTAGCGCCGCGAGGAAATCCAGAACAAATTGTATATAATTGTCGAGATTCCACACTTCGGCTGGTTCTTCGCTGCCGCCGACACCGGGCAAGTCGGGTGCTATGACCCGATACTTACGGCTCAAATGGGACAGCAAACACTCATAAACGGTGAAGGAAGCGCCCCAGCCGTGCAGAAACAGCAAGACGGAACCGCTGCCTTCGTCATAGTATCGTATGTTCAGCCCCGAAACGGAAACGTTTTGAATCACGGCGCACCCCCCTCCCTGTTGCCTCACCGGACAGTCCCGTATTTCACCCCCGCCGAAAGTGGGGGAGAAATACGCAAACGATCAAAAAGCCTCGCAGAGTTTTCCACCCTCGGTGGAAAATAAGTTTTTATTGTTTTTCCGGGGACATGCGCCTCGGAAAAACTCCATAACCCACCGCAGTGACCCGGCCCTCAGGCCGGTATCTAAAACTTGTCAAAGAATTAGCATTGCGATTCTTTGACAAACAAACATCACATTTCAGTATATGGAGTACGCCCCACGATCATTTCCCCATTTTGTGCACATGATTGAAGAGGTGCTCCGAACAATAGCAGGCATACCCCGAGCAGAGTGAACAATAGCGAAACTCCAACTGCGGCGCGTCTGCGTCCGTGCGACCGCAGACCTCGCATTTGTGGATGTAATTGCGGCTTTCACGGTAGCGTTTGGCTTCCTTTTGGAATGAGATGACCGGTCTTCTGCGTGTGCGGCCACCCATGCGCCGCAGCCCGGCTAAGAGTGTGCCGCCGAAGAAGACGAGATAGTGCGCCAGCAGCACCAAGGGCAAGAACACATGCAGCGGTACCCGCCCCGCAAACAGAGAACTCACGAGCGGTTGGAAGAATCGGAACAACACCAAAATCGAGAGGTATTTCATCTTCAGCGGAATCACAAAATAGAGCGTAACCTGCTCATCTGGGCAAAGCGTACACAGCGCGAGCAGACAGGAGGAAAAGACGTCCATGGTGTCCAGCGGGCCGTGCGAAAAAACCGAAAAGCCTAAGGCAACCATAATCGCCGAAACGAAGTAGATGTTTAGCTTCAACGCGCCCCAGCGAGCCTCAAGCGTCCGGGTCACCCAAACGCCAAAGAAGAAATAGATCACGAGGAAAAGCAGGTTCATGTTTGGCGGCACGAGCAGGAAGGTCACGACACGCCACCACTGCCCCGCCAGAACCAGGTCCACTTGGAAAGAGAGTTGCAAAAATAGGGGTTGGTTGGACATCAATTGGAACACGGCCATGGCCGCCTGCGCGGCAAGCAAAATTGGCAGCAGGTTGCGGATGCCGTACCGCTCATAGCGATAGCAAAAGCGTTCAAAGGCTCTCATGACTTTGTCTCCTCCACCCGCGCGATGCCCCTTCGGCGCTCCTCATGGCGTCCGCCCTCGGCCGGGGTCTCCAGGAAGATGTCCACCCGCGTTTTGCAAGTTGCAAGATCCATCACGCGCGCGCCAAGCGACAGAATGTTGATGTCGTTGTGACGCCGGGCCATCTCGGCGGAAAATTCGTCCGGGCAAATCGCGCAGCGAATCCCGCGCACCTTATTGGCAGTGATCATCATACCAATGCCGGTCCCACAAATTAAAATACCGCGCTCACATGGCCCGTTTTGCACGGCATGTGCCACCATCTCCGCGATGTCCGGATAGTTCGAGGACTCAGAAGAAGCCGTACCGAAATCCTCCACGGTATGTCCTTTGGACGTCAAATACGCGCACAGTTCCTTTTTATATACCAAACCCGCGTGATCGTTTCCGATGCCAATGCGCATTTTTATGACTCCTTCCTCTTGAAAAACACAGAGGTCTGCCTGTATAGTAAACGGGAACACAAATGCGCCCACGTCATCATATCGCACGAAAGGCGTTTTGTCAAAGGGGCGGCCCCCTTGATCCCCCGAGAAAGGAGCGAAACAATATGCCTCAGAAACGCGGCCTGGCGCTTGGCGGCGGCGGCGCGCGCGGCGCCTATCAGATTGGCGTCTGGCGAGCCTGCCGTGAGACCGGCCTTACCTTTGACGCCGTGGCCGGAACCTCCGTCGGCGCAATCAGCGGCGCGTTGGTTGCGCAAGATCCCGCGGGCCGGGACGAGGCTTTGTTCCGACGCGCCGAAGAGATTTGGTCCCAAATGGACATTTCTTGTATTTTACAGCCAAGGAGTGGGCGGAAACTGTCGTTTTCGGAGAGCAGTCGTCTCTCTTTGCCCTCACTTTTGGCTTACTACGCCGCCGAACGCGCGCCCGACATCACGCCGATACGTCTTCTGCTTGAAACCATCGTGGACGAAGAGCGTCTGCGCCGCTCTCCCTGTACGTTTATGCTCTGCACTTTCGGCCTCAGTGACCTCAAACTACACAACTTAACACTTGATGACATCCCAAAGGGGCGTCTTGTCGATTACATTTTGGCTTCGGCGGCTCTGCCGGGCCTGATTCGTAGTGAAATTGATGGCAAGCGCTATCTCGACGGCGGGCTTGGCAATGTTTTACCCATCGCCCCGCTGATTGCCCAAGGCTGCACGGACATCTTAGCTGTGGACATCGCGTTTGGTCTGTCCCAGCGCTATACACAAGGAAACTGCCGCATCACACGTGTAAAGCCCCAACTTTCGCTCGGCAGCATCCTCTGTTTTGAAGAGACAAGCTGCCGCCGCAACTTAGAGCGCGGCTACCGGGACGCGCGCCGCGCGCTCGGGCTCACTTGGGGCCACCATTTTTATTTTTTACCTCTCTCTCCAGAGAGTGAAGTGTCTCCGGCAGCTTGCCCTCCCGACGCCGCCCGCAGCGCCGCCGTGCTCATGCAAGTGCTCCAATACATGCAAAACACACCGCGCTTGCGGTTGTGGGCCCGTGTCATGGATCGTGCGCTCACGCGCCGACGGCCACAACGCTCCATACAACCGCTTGACGAGGCCCACGCAACCGCGTCAGACCTGGCAAGGTTTTTCACTTTACTCGAGCGCGCGGGCCTACGCCTTGGGCTCTCCCGCGAAACGGAGTGGACGTTTTCGGCGTTTGTGGACGAAATCAGGCGGCAATCTCGCCCGCTCAACCCCCGGTTCGAAGCTTACTTCGCCCTGTTCGCGCAAGTACCTCCGCCCCACACTCACACTGCCCATTCAGGGGGCTGGCCGCCGCACACCCCGGCAGCCAGCGCGCACCGACGCCTGCCGATTCACCGTCGCGGCAGTCTCGACGATTTGCTCACGGCGCTCTGTCTCTATGTCCTTGGTCTATCCGCCATCGAAAACAGGGCCTAATACCAATCTCGCATAAAGCAACAATGCCGATTTGTCGAATCGTATCTCTTTTCGACAAATCGGCATTGGTTTTGTCTGATTTTAACCTGATCCTATTATCCCCCCGCGAACCGGTGCACCAAAAAGATTTGAGACAGTGTAAAATACAGCACCAGCGAAAACGCGTCCACGAGCGTTGTGATGATCGGGGAGGCCATCACAGCCGGGTCGGCACGCAAAAACTTCGCAACCAGCGGCAGAATGCCGCCCACCACTTTGGCGACGACGACGGTACAAAGCAGCGTCACGGATACCGTGAGAGAGAGCATGATCTTATCCGGATCCTGTCCATAGGTGAGCAGCACACGGACGAAGTTGACCGCTGAAAGCAGCACACCGACGAGCAAGCTCACGCGCAATTCCTTCCAAACCACGCGGAAGAAGTCCGACATGCGAATCTCCGAAATCGCCAAACCACGGATGATCATTGTCGCGCTCTGGGATCCGGCATTGCCTCCTGTGTCCGTGAGCATCGGAATGAACGTAAACAGCGCGGGCACGGCGGCCACGGCGGCCTCATAGCTTTGAAGCACAGCACCTGTCACCATCGCCGAGACCATCAGCACAATGAGCCAGACGAAGCGGTTGCGCGCGAGCTCGAAGACACCGGTTTTCAAATAGGGCTTTTCAGACGGCAACATCGCGGCCATCTTTTCAAAGTCCTCGGTGGCCTCCTGCTCGATGACGTCGACGGCGTCGTCAACGGTGACAATGCCGACGAGACGGTTTTCATTGTCGACCACCGGCAGCGAGAGCAGACCGTATTTCGAGAACATCTTGGCCACGTCCTCGCGGTCTTCGGTCGTCGTGGCCGAGAGATAGTCTGTCTCCATGATGTCCATGATGATGTCGCGGTCATCGGAGATCAGCAGCGTTTTGACCGAGACTATGCCCTCGAGATGGCGGTTTTCATCGGTAACATAACAGGTGTAAACGGTTTCCTTCTCAATGCCGGTGCGGCGGATGCGTAAAATCGCGTCGGCCACGGTCATAGACTTGTGCAGATGAACAAACTCGGCGGTCATGATGCTCCCGGCGCTGTTTTCGGGATACTGCAAGAACTGATTGATCAATTCACGGGTCTCGGCGTCGGCGTTTTGCAACACGCGCCGCACGACGCTCGCTGGCATCTCCTCAAGAAAGTCTACCGCGTCGTCGACAAACAAATCCGCAATGATCTCACTGATTTCGCGGTCGGTGATGGAGTTTACGATGTGCGCCTGCATGTCGGAATCCATGTAGGCAAAAACCTCCGCAGCCATCTCTTTGTTGAGTGTGCGGAACACCGTAATGGTCTGAGAAAGTGGCAGTTCTTCCATGAAGGAGACGATGTCGACCTCAGGGAACTGCTCGAAAATTTCGCGGAGGTGGCGGTACTTTTTCTGGTCGATCAAATACCGCAATTCCTCAATGGTCTTTTCATCCATCGCAAGTCCCCCTCTCCGCCGCCTTTTCGCCGCATTTCCCCCGCCGTAGGCCGGATAAGTACAGCGAAAAAGCCTCGCAGGGTTTTCCGCCACTGGCGAAAAAAAGCACTCTTGTTTTTTCAGTGACATACGCACCGGAAAAAACACCATAACCCACCGCAGTGTCCCGGCCCGCAGGCCGGTGTCTATACGTCCCGTTAAAATCTCATTTTAGAGGGACTTTTGTTACGTAATCTCGATTTTTGTCTCCAGGGACACAATGTTGATGTAACTGTGTCCGGTGTTCAAAGACAGGGGCAGACCGTCTTCCGTGGTGTAGATATAGGGATCCGTCGGAGACTTCTTGGCCCAGCGAATCGGGATCATCTTTCCGCCGCAACAAAATAAACCCTCTCCGCTGCCGGTCATCTCGGTGCGCAAACGCCCGGCCTTGTCGCCTTTGATGACGCTAACCGAAGTTTTGAGAATCAACACGTTTTTGGTCGTCAGCTGGTCACCCGTCTGTGCGTCAATGAAGGGCTTGCCATACTGTGAGACGGCGTAGAGGCCCGTGTCGGAATTGTACGCAAAAATCCCCGTCTTATACGAGGAGTACTTGATGCTGATGTTCTCCGCCGGATCCCCGTCTTTGGGCGTGGCGTCGGCGACAAACCGCAGACTCTCCCGATAACCCGGCTCATGGTTGATGCGCGAGGAAAGCTTCGCGAAAACTGTCTCAATGCGCTCCCCTGAGGTAAAGGCGCTGTGCTCAAGTCCCACTTTCTTGATGCGGTCTTTGTCGCGCCAATAGAGCGTATCCTCATAGCCTTTGAGCAAATCGAGGGCGAGCATCCCCCGGCTTTTGATCGTGTCGAGCGCTTCAGGGCTGCCGCCACAGTGCAGCAGAATCGCGTCGTGGCCCTGGGCAATGTCGAGATAGTAGAGACGCGTGCTGCGCACGGTGCCGATCTGCGGCACCTGGGACGCGTCGGAATAAAGCCCCACGAGACGCGTGATGCCGCCTTCGGCCATCGCCTCATAGAGGATATCCGCCTGTGAGATGCCAAACATCGGCAGGGCTTGTTTTAAGTTGTTGAGCATCACGGCCACGGGACGCCGCTGCGCGAAAGCCTCATCCATCGGGAGGCCAGACAGGGGATTGATCCCAGAGGGCAAGTCTGGAGACAGATCCACAACCGGGACATCCGGAATAAACGGACGATAGGGTGTCACATCAGGCTGCAAGACAAACGGTGATGGCGACGGTTCCGGCAAGCTCTGCTGCGGCCCGCAGGCACCCAAACTGAGACAGCAAAGCGCCGCAGCCATCAAGCCCGTCACAAGGCTACGGTAACGCCGCGCTTTATGCCTAAGCCCATGGAACAAACCGAACACCTGTCGCAAAATCGCACCTCTATTCTGCCAAACAGACACAGGCAACGGCCCTTCTCGCGCCGCTGCCCGTTTTATATTAGATACCTTTACGACATTGTATCGCGTGAATGCGGTTATTGTCAACCGAAAACGTTAACGCAAAAAACGAGGGCACAATGGCCCTCGTTTTTTGCGTTCCCCCGGTGTGAGTATAATATGTTCGGGTGCGGTTTATTCGGGGGATGGAACGGCGGGCATGGCGACATCGATGTCTGATTTTAATGTTGCGCGACCACGGGGGGTTTCCGGGACACGCAGATCATACCCATCCGCTCTTCATATAGCTATGATTGCTTACAAAGTCAGCAGTACTGTCCTACACTTTTAGAATGGGACGAATTGGAAAATTTATCGGTTCTAACGTCATTATATCTGTATGTTTTGAAAAAATC
>CAYWWF010000117.1:0-7050 GCA_964461745.1 uncultured Oscillospiraceae bacterium
CTATGCTGGCAACAAAAATGATGGTAAAGGCCCTTTGCAAAAAGTCCTTTGCTTTGTCCCATAAAAGCAGCCAAACACTTTTTAGTGATGGCATCCGGTAGTTTGGAAGTTCCAGGAGAAACGGTATGGAATCCCCGCGAAACACCGTTCTTTTTAAAACAAGCCCTACGGCAACCGCCAACGACGCCCCCAAAAGATACAGTCCCATCATCACAAGGGCGGCGTGCGTCGGAAAAAAGGCAGCGGCAAACAAGGCGTAGACCGGAAGCTTTGCCGAGCAGCTCATAAACGGAATCAGTAAAACCGTCAGTTTTCGGTCGCGTTGGCCGGACAAGGTTCTTGTGGCTAGTACCGCCGGAACCGAGCAGCCAAAGCCGATAAGCAGCGGTACAAAACTCTTGCCAGAAAGACCGAGCTTCCGCATCGGCTGATCCATCATGAAGGATACTCTGGCCAGATATCCGCTGTCCTCTAAAAGCGAGAGAAAGAAAAACAGCGTAACGATGATTGGCAAGAACGACAATACCGTACCCACGCCGGCGAAAATACCGTTCAATACCAGGTCTTGCACCACCGCGGAGACGTCCGCTGTCGCAAGCGCGCTTTCGATGAGCTTCTCGACACTGTCAATACCAAGTGCAAGCATATCGCTGAAAAACGCGCCGACAACATGAAAGGTCAACCAAAACACCGCAAACAGTATCCCTAGAAAGACCGGGATCCCCAAATACTTATGCGTCAGCAGCCGATCCAACTTTGTGCTCCGGTTTTCGCCTTTGCTCTCAGGCGGCCTCACAAGCGCTTTTTCACAAAGCGCTTCAATAAACCGATACCGCATATCGGCCAGCGCCGCCAACCGGTCGGTAGACAAATCCCTTTCCATCTCGCTTATACAACGTGCAATGGCTTGCGTCTGATCCGTATGAAGCCCAAGGCTTTCCGTGACCGGTGCATCGCCCTCGATGAGCTTAACGGCAACAAAGCGCGTGGGAAGCTTGGCCTGTTTTGCGTTGGACTCAACCAACTGCGACACCGCGTGCAGGCAACGCTGTACAGCGCCTTCGCAAAAATCCAATCGTTGCGGCCTAAGTCTTCGAGACACCACTTCCGCCGCGGCGATCACAACATCTTCCACGCCCTCATTTTTCACGGCGCTGAGCGGTATCACCGGTATCCCTAGCTCGCTTTCAAAAACCTTAGTTCGAATGCTGCCACCGCTGGTCGTGAGTTCATCCATCATGTTGACCGCGAGAACCATCGGGATACCAAGCTCGATCAGTTGCAAGGTCAAATACAAATTGCGTTCCATGTTGGTCGCGTCAACAATATTGATGAGACCGTCCGGCTTTGCTTTGAAGACAAAATCCCTTGTGATCATCTCCTCATTTGTGTAAGGAGACAGAGAGTAAATGCCCGGTAAATCCACCACCGACACATCAGGCATCTTTTTGACCGTTCCTCGTTTCTGCTCGACCGTCACACCGGGGAAATTGCCGACATGCTGATTGGCACCGGTTAGCCGATTGAAAAGCATGGTCTTTCCGCAGTTTTGATTGCCTACAAGCGCAAAGGTCATGCGAACACCTCCACGATTTGAATTCGTTCGGCGTCCTCCTTGCGCAACGTCAATATGTAACCCCGCAGCTTTATCTCCAACGGATCACCCATCGGCGCTTTTTTTCGTAGGGTAATCAGGGTGTTCGGTGTAATTCCCATATCCAAAAGTCGGCGCCGTAAGGCGCCCTCTCCGCCAACCTTTGTCACGCGGGCGCTTTTTCCGATTTTCAAATCTTTCAGGCTCATGTTTCCCTCCAACAATCAGCTAGCTATGCCTAGTCACCAATAGTTAGGATACACTAACTATTGATTTTCGTCAATTCAAAATACTTTGCACATTGACAAGTTTTTTTGGTTAGTATACACTAATTCAGGGAGGTTGTTGTATGAAGCTTTTGGAATCGTCCGAAAACTATCTGGAAACGATTTTAATATTGAAAAAGACCTCCGGGGAGATTAAGGCCGTGGATATCGCCAAACATTTGGGTTATTCCAAGCCGAGCATCAGCGCAGCCATGAAGCTGCTCAAACAAAACGGTTACATTATGGTTGGTGGGTCCGGCTACATCGCTTTGACGAAAGAGGGACTTGAGATCGCAAACGAAGTCTATCGACGGCACACGGTTTTGACTGATTTTTTCCTTTCTCTCGGCGTAAGCCCTGATGTGGCTAAAGAGGACGCTTGCAAAATTGAGCATTATCTCAGCGCAGAAAGTTTTGAAAAGATACAAGCTCATTGTGAAATGTGTGAGAAAATTGAAGGCCACAAAAAAGGGTAAAAACACTCTCGAAGTTCCGACATTTCCCTCAAACTGCCATCAGGCAAACAGCTTCCCAGGTCGTCGTTCCTTTGACAGCCTGGGACATCTTTAATAGAATAAGATATCATTTTTCATATTTTTATGATATTCTATCGTTGACACTCACAGGGGCAACACCATTTATTGTTTGTTTTGACTCATTGTTTTCGATCATTTGCTTTCAAACTGTCGATTTCCTCAAAACCGGTAGATCCTTATGTAATTTTCGATATTCCCATCCACCCATGACAAAGCGAGGGAACGCATTTGCATGAATTGTACAACAATCAGCGTGCGCTGATATTCGGGAAAAACTTTCCCGTAGTTGTGGTTTCCGTCATCGGCCTCATCAGTTTGCTCTCCAGTGTGTCCAATTGGATGTTGGGCATAACGCATCCCTTGAATTGGATTGGCTTCGGCATTTTCTTGGTGAGTTTTTTGTTGTTGCTCATTGGCAAAACAAAAGAATACCTGCATGTGTATTTGCTGCTTGCCGTTTTGATCTATTGTCCCTGTGTTTTCATCATCACCGACGGTTTTAAGGGCAGCAATCCTCTGTTTGCGGTTGTTGGTGTTTTTTTGTTCGTGGCGTTGTATTCCGAACGCATCCGATGGTACTTGGTTTCCTTGGAGTGTGTCATTTATTTGGCGTTATCCTTTCTGCAAACCATAAAACCGGAATGGTTTGTATCTTATACAGACGACGCCTCCAGACTTACTGCCATGTGCATCTCCATTGTCTTGTCTTTTTTGGGTATATCTCTGTCCATCGGCGCATTTTTGAAGGCCTTTGAGGAGAAAAACGCCTACAACAACGAGCTTTTGAAAAAGCTCAGCGACATCAATATGCGTTTGGAAGAACTGTCTGTTCGGGATGCCTTAACAGGCGTGTTCAACAGACGATATCTGTTGGAGGAACTGGAGAGCATCATCGCGAAAAGCAACCTTCAGCAGGATCCTCTGTCTCTGTTGATGATTGATTTGGATTTGTTTAAAGACATCAACGACAATTATGGCCATGTCTATGGTGACTGGGTTCTTTCTGAGGTCTGCGAGACCATTAAAAAGGGTATGCGGAGTACTGACTTTTTAGCTCGATATGGCGGCGAGGAGTTTGTGGTTGTCCTGCCGCATACCTCTTTGCGCGACGCGTCATGCATCGCCGAACGGATCCGCAAACTGGTTTCAGAAATCAAGACCAGAGAGTCCATCACCATCTCCATCAGCATCGGTGTGGCACAATACCAAAGCCAACAATCGATCACCGATCTGATTCAATCCGCCGATGCCTGTTTGTATCAAGCCAAGCACGATGGTCGAAACATGGTCGTTGCCCAGGACGCCGACCAATTGTCCTTTTGACATGGAGCAAATCGGGCTTTTATACTCACATTGTTTGTCTTGCTTTTTGCGTGGGATTTTGTTACAATAAACAATGATTATTTTCCTATATGTGAGGCATTCCCCGGGTGCTTTGTGCGCCCGCCATTCTTTTGGGAAGTGAGTGACCGGCGTGGCTGATAACAGTGTTTCAACGCGGAACTCCATGGATTCCAGTGTCAAAGGAAGATGGGACTTTTGTAAGGCCATTATTACGTTTTCTTTGGCACACTCTCAATTGCTTGCGTATGCGACCAACCTCAGCCTGGAGAAAATCGCGCAAAGCTCCGGTCAGCTGTTTGAGAAAATCACCTCGATCGAGTCCGTCCTTTCGGAGATTTCGGTCATTTCCACTCAAGCACAGCTTCTCTCTTTCAACGCCTCGATTGAGGCGGCCCGCGCTGGTGTCGCCGGCAAAGGCTTTTCCGTTGTTGCCACGGAGATCGGGCGTTTCGCGCAGCAAACCAAACAGTGTACCGACAAGGTGGACGTGGCCAACCAAACCATTTTACAAGAAGCAAGAACAAACGCCGACGCCTCTTCGTCGATGCAAAGTGAACTGAAAAAGTTTTCCGAGTCTTCCGAGTCCTTGCGTCAGAACCTTACGGGCATCACCCGTTTTGACGAGAGTGACGGCATTATTTCACTGCTTGCCAAACGCTTGGAGAACCACGCGGACTTTATTCGCAACTTGATCAACAATGCGGGCAAGTTGGACAAAGTTACCGACCACCACGGTTGCGCTCTGGGCAAATGGTACGACGCCCATGTGGACCGGTACCGGAGCATTCCCGCTTTTGTTTCGCTCTATGCCACGCACAAAGCGTTTCACAAGACTGCCATTCAGTTCAACCAAACCCTGAGCATCGAGAGCATCTTACAGCTTGTTGACATTTCACACACCATTTTAAAGAATTTTTTGGATCTCGCGGATTATTTTGAGCAGCATGGGGAGCCGAATCCATAATTACGTATGGAGTAAAATTCGACTCTTTCATACAAAGAGCGGATAAAAGCCAGAGAGTTTTTTTATGACAATATAAAGGGCATTCGCCCTTTTCAGACTGCAAAAAGCCTCGCAGAGTTTTCCGCCTTTGGCGGAAAATAAAGTTTTATTGTTTTTCCGGGGACATGTGCATTGGAAAAACTCTATAACCCGTCGATTATCCTCGGAAAATCGATGTTTCCGGCCCGCAGGCCGGTTCCAAATTTGTCAAAGAATCCAGCGTAGCGATTCTTTGACAACCTGTAAAGGGCTTTCGCCCTTTTTTTGTACCTCGAACCAAGGCAGGTGAAGACATTTTGAACTTTTCGCTTCCGAACAGCAGACGTGATCCCTTGATTCAGCAGCTCTCCAATACTTTTGTTTCGCGTTTCGGCCACGGAGATCCGCCGCGTGTTTTTGTTGCGCCGGGCCGCGTAAATCTCATCGGGGAGCACATCGATTACAACGGCGGCCATGTCTTGCCCGCGGCGCTGGACCTCGGCGTCGTGGCATTGGCCCGACCGCGCTCTGACAATCTTTTGCGGTTGGCTGCCGATGATCTGGAGGGTGTGTTGCTCTGTTGTCCGCTCCACCGTCTGGATCTGTTTACTGGCCAGGGGTGGGGCTCGTATACCTTGGGTGTGGCGCGGGAACTGATGGACACAGGGCATACCGTCGGAGGCTGTGACTTATTCTTTTGGAGTAACCTGCCCTACGGTTCGGGACTCTCTTCGTCCGCCGCCATCGAACTGGCCTCTGCCGTCTGCTTCTATACGCTCGGCGGCAATGGCGCGCTGACATATGAGGTAGGAAAGACTTTGGCGTTGCTCTCTCAACGCGCTGAAAATATTTTTGTCGGGATGCAGTGCGGCATTATGGATCAGATGGCTTCGGCGCTCGGCAAATCAGATCACGCAATCCTGCTCCACTGTGATACCTTGGATTGGTCACACATACCGCTATCCTTGGGCGATTGCGCTCTTTTGATTGTCCATACCGGCAAACCGCGGCGCCTGACCGCCTCAAAATACAACGAGCGCCGTGCGGAGTGCGAAGAGGCCTTGCGGCGCTTGCAGTGTGTACGCCCGGAGTTACACACCCTCTGCGAGCTAACGACAGACGAGCTTGCATCACTCGCGCCCGCCTGCTTTGCGCCAAAGGCTAACGCTTTATCTGACGAACCTTTCTCTGTCGATACGCTTTACCGCCGAGTTCGACACGTTGTCGAAGAGGAGGCCCGCGTCAAAGCGTCTGCCGACGCATTGACGCACAACGATCCGACTGCTTTGGGTCACTATATGAACGCATCCCACGACTCCTTGCGCGACCTGTACGAGGTCACCGGGCCGGAACTGGACGCTCTTGTCGACGCGCTGCGCGATAACCCAGGTGTCGTGGGCGCTCGAATGACCGGTGCGGGCTTTGGCGGCTGCGCTGTGGCGCTTGTAAAACGAGACGTATTGGATGCTGTGAAGGAAAACACTCTGTGCCGTTACAAAGAGCAAACCGGACTCACACCAAGTTTCTTCCACGCGTCCGTCGCGGACGGCGCGCGGGAACTGGAATAGAGTTTTCAACCGAATAACAAAAGCGGAACCATTGGTATCAGCCGGTGGTTCGGTTTTTGCTATGTCCCAAACGAGATAAGGGCTGCGGCGCATCTCCTCGTGCGCCGCAGCCCTTATATATCATTCATCTATCATACCATCATCTACGTGATGCAAAAAGGCACAACGCCCAATGAATACTTCCTGCTTCAACAGGCGTTATATCTCATGCGCACGGGCTGAGAAAGGGGAAAATGATCACACGGAACCTCACAAAGAATATCATACACGATTTCTGGCAGGGAAATTGGCGTGACGCTGCCATCCGCCAAGCGTTTCATGATTTGATACATCTCCGATGGATTTGTTGTGATGTCAGTGACTGTCTCCGATTCCTTCTCTCCATTTTCCTTTTTAAGGACAATGCGGGCTCCATAGGTCTCGCACAACGGGCATCCGTTTGTTCTCTCCAAAAGCTCCACAAGGATTTCGTATTCCAGTTCAAGCGCTCCGTTTTCCGTTTCCAATCTCTTTCTCGCGTAAATCATGACATGCAAGGCACCTCTCATTGTTTTTTCTGATCGTGTGCTGCCCGAAAAACCTGTATTGTCTTGGTCTCACCTCATTTCTTCTCGGGGAATGCAACCTCGGTCTGATCCATGTCCACCGTTGTCTCTGACCGGCCGAATCATTGTCGACATAAAATCGTCTCGCTGTTGGGTCTCTATTGACCCACGGCTTGACCACTTTGGTTTCCCCTGACAACCGTATTTCTCTTGCT
>CAYWWF010000118.1:0-7032 GCA_964461745.1 uncultured Oscillospiraceae bacterium
GCCATACCTATAACAACAAACCTATTTTGCTCATTCAAACCCAAGCCGAGCCGGACAGTAATCCCCAGGCCATCTGGGTTCGAACAGATGGCGGCAATTGGTATAACAGCATAGATAATCCGGAACTATTTACCACGCCGGGATCAACACTGAGCGGCATCAAAACCGTATTTTCTTTTCCGGATGAATTGTCTGTTGGCTCCCATAGTGTTGTTATTCAAATGAGGGATGAGTTATCTTCCGGTGTGGCTGTGGAACGTTCTTTCTCAATCTTAGCATTGCCGTTTGAGGACATCACCGGGGGCGTGACTCACGTAAAAGCGGCGCATATCTCCACTCTTCGTACCGCCGTGAATGACGTGAGAAATTATTATAGCCTTGCGGCTTACCAGTGGTCGAGTGAAATTGTACCGGGCAGGACGGAAGTACGCGACTGGCCGTTTCACATCATGGAGTTACGCGCGGCTGTGCAGGGTGTGATCGACCGTATTAATTCATATGATGCGACATCTACGAACAAGAAAATAGCACCCATTGAATGGATTGATATCGGCACCGGTAGGCCAAAAGCTGATGTGATGAACCAACTGCAGGAGTTAGTAATGTCACTATAGCATTAGGCTGCCATTATGTAACCCATGAATTAACAGCCCTAATTGACTTGACTTTTTGGGCATTAAGAGCGAACATGTTACTACAAATTAAGCGAAAAACATTGTAATAAGCGGAAGGAGGTGTGTAGTTATGGGTCGCACAAGGCAGCAAAAAGCACAAGGTATTAATATAGAAAATAAGGCGCAGATTGTTTGGCGCATTGCTGTGTACGTCCGCCTTTCCAGGGAGGACGGTAACGAGGAAAGCGAAAGTGTTATTAACCAGAAAAAAATCCTAAACGAATTTCTGGAGCAGCATTTTGATGCTCAATATGTAATTGTAGATTTTTATATAGATGATGGTCTAACAGGAACAGATGACACGCGAGCCGATTTCATGCGCATGATCCAAGATGTGGAGCAGGGAAAGGTAAACTGCGTGGTTTGCAAAACGCTATCCCGTGCTTTCCGTAACTATTCCGACCAAGGTTATTATTTGGAGTATTATTTTCCTCAGAAAAAAGTGCGGTTTATCTCAACCGGAGATCCGAAGATTGACACTTACCTCAACCCTGAAGTGATTACAGGAATGGAGGTTCCGATAACCGGACTGATGAATGACCGCTACGCGGCAAGAACCTCCAGCGATATTAGACGAACATTCAATACAAAACGGCGAAACGGCGAATTCATAGGCGCGTTCCCGCCGTACGGATATCTCAAACACCCAGATGATAAGAATCGCCTGATTCTTGATGAGGATATTGCTCCCATTAAGCGGGATATGCTCCATTGGATTATTCATGAAGGTATGAGCCTAAATGGTGTTGCGCGTAAGTTGAATGAACTTGGCATCCCAAATCCCACAGCATACAAACGGAGCAAGGGCTGGAATTATTGCAACCCAAAGGTGAAAGAGAATGACGGTCTTTGGGTGGGTACGACCGTGCGGCGCATGCTACTTGATAAAGTCAACATCGGTCATATGGTTCAAGGGAAGCAACGTGTTGTAAGTTACAAAGTTCATGATAAGGTTAATGTACCGGAGGAGGAATGGTTTGTAAAGGAAAACACCCATGAAGCGACTTTTACGCAAGAAGAGTACGATACGCTTGCGCGGCTTCTGGAGCGTGATACCCGCACAGCTAATGGCGAACGTAAGTTACATCTTTTCTCTGGCTTTTTAAAGTGCAAAGATTGCGGAAAAGCACTTCAACGGAAATCAGCGAAAGGCTTCGTGTACTACGCTTGCCGTACATACACGGACAAATCAAAACAAGCTTGTACAAAACACTCGATAAGAGTGGATCTATTAGAAAGCGCGGTTCTGGCTTCTATTCAAGCTCAGATCGCGCTCATTGACTCTTTAGAAGGAATTGTGGACGAGATTAATCAGGCACCTACTGTTGATACACAGTCTAAACGTATTGCAAAGATGCTAAAGGAAAAACATCAAGAATTGGAGAAGGTACGGAGACTTTCGGATGGACTATATGTGGATTGGAAGTCCGGAGAAATTAACCTGGATGATTATCGTCGAATGAAGACCAAGTTTGATGAGCAAATAGTGCAGATAAACACAGCCATATTAAACCTTGGTGAAGAACAAAAACGTATGGGGCAAGGTATCGACAGTGGAAGCTCTGTGTTTATCGATTTTTTGAAACATAAAAATATACGGAAGTTAGATCGCAATGTGCTGGTGGAATTGGTAGATACCATTTTTGTACATGAAGAAAAGGAAATCACCATTGTATTCCGTTTTCAAGATGAACTTGAAAGAATACTTGAATTCATAGAGTTAAATACAGAGCAAAAAGGCATGGCATAATTTTTTTTAGCATTTGTTGCGGATTAAAGTAGGCGGATACAGCTCCCACGGCTCCTACGGCCCCTACAGCTCCCCCGGTTCCCACCACACCGGCCGCGCAAAGCCGGGCTGGAACCAAGCTTTCCCTTACAAATGTGCCGCTGTTTGTCTCCTCCACAGCCAAAACGCCCGCGACCAGGCTCAGCGGAACCTACTGGGTCTATGACGACGCGGTGGTACAGTCCCGCATTCGGATCACCTCGAGTTTGAGTTATGTAGGGAAAGCACCCGCCTCCCACTATGTAACGGGCTACATTAACCGGACCGACGCGGAGAAGAAAACGTGAGAGCGCTGTTTCAAAAACTTTGGAAGGCATATCGGGAAATTAAACTTCTGGATCGATGCCTGATCCTCTTTATGCTTATTCTCCTCTCTCAATCCATTTACAGTTTGTTTTCCCAAGCAGCAGATACACAGTATACCTCCAACATCGACGTCGTTGTACGCACCACCTCAGCGGCCATTTTCGGTTATTTTCTGAGTGCAAATTTCTTGAGACGAGGCCCGACGAAAACCAACAAACCACAAGCCGACGACTCCGATACGTCCGACGAGCCAGCCAGTTCACCCGTCGACGAAGAAAGTCAGACCAGCCACGAACAAATCATCATCACCACCTTAATCGGTCTCGTTTCGCTGTTGGCATTGCTCATCGCCCGAGATTTCCTTTCTATTACTTCCGCTTCGGTCGCGACCATGTCCCATCTGCGGGATTTGGTCTCGGGTTGTGTCGGCTTTCTTGTGGGTTGTCCTGTCAAAAGCACTAGGCCTTAGGGAACTTATCCCCCCGATACTTTTGAACACCTGCGGATAGATTTTCTGACAGACTTAGGGGCAGTATCACAATTTGTAATTGTGATACTGCCCCTTTTTTGCGAAAACCGAGGCTCCCCATCTACTAACCTAATCTTTCACCCTAGCATAAAGCTTCATATCCAAAACCTTCCCATTTTTCACCGCGTTTTTTCTCAGTGTCCCCTCACAAACAAACTCTGATTTTTCCAGGATACGGCAGGAAGCCAAATTGTGCGCAAAGGGCTCCGCAAATATCCGGATGATATCGGTGGATGCAAAAATGTAGTCACAGACTTGCCTTACCGCACTGGTTCCCAATCTCTGTCCCCAATAAGGCTCAGCGATATAGTACCCCATTTCCGCCGTTTGAACGTGAATGTTGTCTTTGCGGAACACACCAATGCTGCCGACTACTTTGTCCTCTACAGTTATCGCAAACGCAAAGGTCGAATTCTTGTCTGCGTCGAGCATGGCCGCAATGTATTTTTTCGCGTCTTCTACTGTATAGGGGAAGGGTAAACCATCCCGCAGATTGTCAAGGATCCTCCGGTTGTTCAAAGCCTGGGCAAGCTCCAACGCGTCTTCCATTCTCCAATGGCGGATTGTACACTCCATGGGTATCCCCCTATTCAGAGTTTTGAAGATGAATAAAAAGGTTGAGAAAGATACCAACTCGTATCCTTCTCAACCCTATGCTGGTGGAGATGAGGGGAATCGAACCCCTGACCTCACGGATGCGAACCGTGCGCACTCCCATCTGTGCTACACCCCCAGGAAACGGTGTTAATAAACACCCGCTTTGACAGTATAGCAATGCGGCAACGTTTTGTCAAGACAAGACATCGGAACTTGTCCTGTATCCTACAGAAATTCGTTCCCCGATTTGAAATTATGCATTTATCCACGCAGCACGACGGCGCCGAGACCCCGGGCTTGCGCCGCCAGCGCTTCCTGTCCGGGCAAAAGCAAAACCGCCGCGCGTCCCGGATATACGCGCAAAAACGCGAGTAAAAACGTCTCTGACCGCGCGCTGATGATGATCGGTCGTTTGCAAAGCAAACTGAATTGACTGACAAACGCTCCGGTCTCTTCCCGCAAATCCAGATCGGTAAAGTCCAGAAACAATGGCTTTCTCCCTTGCGTCTCAAAATCCAGTACGGCATCGAGTAGCTCGTCGACTGCGCCCGTCTGCCGGAACCCCGGAAATTCTTTGGCCAAAAATGACAGCCGATCACAAGTTTTGATCTCCATCGCCGCCAAATCCACATGGTGATAGGATGAGGCCAGATGCACCCGCCGCGGCGGCTGGCGCTCCATTCCCATCACACTTGATACGCCCTCACTTTCCAATCGTGTGAGTTCCCGTCTGAGTCTGTCAATGTGCGCAGGGGTGGTGCCGCAGCAGCCACCAATGAGGCGCACACCAAGGCGTACAAAGGCCTCGGTGTGAGCGGCGAAAGCTTCGGGGGTTTCGGTGAAAACTGTAGCCCCGTCCCGCACCTGAGGCATCCCGGCGTTGGGTTTGACCATCAGCGGCAAGGTTGTCACATCCCGCATCCGCTGCAAGGGTTCCAGCAAACTCTTCGGCCCTCCTGAACAGTTGGCCCCCACTATGACCGCGCCAAGGTTTTGCGCAACAATCGCAAACGATTCGGCGCTGTGGCCGAGCAAGGTTTTTCCACCCGTTTGAAATGTGGCGGACACAATGACAGGCAGATCGGTATGGTCCCGGGCGGCCAAAAGGGCGGCCCGCAATTCCCCAACGTCGGAGAAGGTCTCCAAATGCAACAGCGTAGCTCCGGCTCCCTGTATGGCCGTCATTTGCTCGGCAAACACGGCGTAAGCCTCCTCAAAGCTCAGCGGCCCCGCCGGTTGCATGAACAAGCCTGTAGGCCCGACGCACGCGGCGACAAAGCCATCGGGCCCGGCCACCTCCCTTGCAAGCGTAACCCCGGCTTTGTTGATCGCGGCCACTTGATCCAATCCGTGTTTGGCCAGCGCAATCCGATTGCCCGAAAAGGTATTGGTTTGCAATACGTCGCTACCGGCCTGCCGATAGCGGGCGTAAACGGCGCGCACAACCTCCGGTTCGTACAGGTTTTTCGACTCGACCGTCTCGTGCGCCTGAGCGCCTTCTTGCTGTAGCAATACCCCTTTGGCTCCGTCGTACAACAAGACCTGCGATTTTACGGCCTCCTCAAAGCTCTGCATATGATACACTCCCCCCATATGACACTTCTGAAACCTCAAAAAGCCTCTACTGCTCCACAATCCCCAACGCCCGCACCGGGGAGCCGTCCCGCCCGATCAAACGGAGTGGCGCAGCGACAAAGAAAAATGTCTGGTTCGCCGGTAGTTTTTCTAAGTGCGCCAAGCCCTCGACCAAAACGATACCTTGGCGCAAAAGCATTCGATGCATCTCCAAACCTTCAAGCGGATGTGGACTGGGAAAGTCCAGTCCCAACAGCGCAATTTCTCTGTCGACCAACCACTGCATTAGTTCCCGTGTCAGTGCGGGATGGTCCGTGAAATACCTCGCTTGCGGATATATTTTGTCCCAACCCGTGCAGCACAACACCCGAGCACCTTGTATGATGCGCTGTTCAAAGGGCAAAAAATCATCCACAGTGACTGCCTCTCCCGGTGCCTTGTCGCTCAAATCCACAACGAAAGCTTCCCCGGAAAACAACGCGGGCGGCAATTGATCCACGCTGAGGCCTTGCATAAAAAAATGAGAAGGCGCGTCCAGATGGGTGCCTTGATGGCTGGAGAAAGAAAGCCGAGATACTTGGTAGCCATCTCGTTCAATCGTATTGTGAGGGTGGATTTCACAGGGCGGATCTCCTGGAAAGGACGGCGCGCCGTCGTAAATGGGCAGAGACAGATCAATTGTGTTCCCGCGCAACGAAGCACCTCCTTTTTGTGCTGCTTCCACTCGGCATAGACCACAGCTGCATAGTTTTGTTTATTGTATGCCTTCGCGCAAAAGGTGTCAATACAAACCCAGGACGTGGTTCATACGCAGTAGAAAGCCCCAGTGCGAGTATGGCTTGACAGCGGAACGAATTGTGGTATAATGGGTCATGTTGACGGGCTTCGGCGCCCGCCTCCCTCTGTCTGGAGAAGTACTCAAGTGGCCGAAGAGGCGCCCCTGCTAAGGGCGTAGGCCGGGGAACCGGTGCGAGGGTTCAAATCCCTCCTTCTCCGCCAACAAAAAACCCTGTAACCACAATGGTTACAGGGTTTTTTCGTTGGCCTTTTTTCGTTTGACCCCACATTTACCCTTAGTGTTTTGGAATAGTCTCACCTTCTACCTTCAGATGAGTTTTGTTAGCTTGTGCAGACAGCCTCTCGTTTTCTCTTTTTGTTTTAGCGGAGCAAAAGTATCAAAACCATCAAAAGCACGAGACCCCCAACCCACCCGGGGAGGTGTACGCCATACCCCACCCCCCTCAGAAAAGCTTTACGTATTAAACGGGGAACGTCTGCCGGGAGGGGGCCTCGACATTTTGGCTGCTCGCGCGCGTAGAAATTTTTATTGCATAATCTCCCTTCACAATTTTCTTACAGGTGAATTTTGTGCAAATATCCTGCTATAGCACGTCGACACCCTTCGACACATGCTATAAGACTTCGACAAAATCATCTATTAGAGTCCACGTTTCTCTGTTGTTCCTATGAAGCTCAAGCTGTCACACGATTCCTCGTGAAATACCGCGACGGCGGCGAAGTACAGTTTAAAAGCAGTCTGCGGGGCAAACTGTCCTCGACAA
>CAYWWF010000119.1:0-6994 GCA_964461745.1 uncultured Oscillospiraceae bacterium
ACCGTGAAGATTTTGCCAATTTAGAGGATTTGCAGAAGAACTTTAAAATCGATTGTCCCGAAAATTTCAACTTCTCCTATGACTGCCTCGACGTACTGGCCGATAACACCCCCGACGCGCGCGCGATGCTCTGGGTCTCCAAAGACGGGGAGGCGCGTTCGTTTACCTTTGCGGAGATGCGTGCTTTAACCGACAAAACCGCCAACTATTTCAGCAGTCTTGGTATTGGGCGCGGGGATCGCGTCATGCTTGTGCTCAAACGCGCCTGGCAGTTCTGGCCGACCATTTTGGCGCTACACAAACTCTCCGCTGTGGTCGTGCCCGCGACACATTTGCTGACGGCCAAAGACTTTGTCTATCGTCTCAACGCCGCCGATGTCAAGATGGTGGTGGTCACGAATGACGGCGACGTCACCGAACAAGTCGACGCAGCGCAGGCCGAATGCCCGCAGCTCACATTGCGCGCGGTCATCCGCGGCAAGCAGGTTCCGGGTTGGCTGGATTTTGACGCCGGTGTCGAGGCGGCCTCTGAGACCTGGACGCGTCCCGAACCGTATAACTCACGCAGTGACCGCATGATGCTCGCGTTTTCCTCGGGGACAACGGGTTACCCCAAAATGGTGCAGCAGGACTTCTCCTATCCGTTGGGGCATGTCTTAACCGGTGTGTTCTGGCACCGTGTTGAAGAGGGCGGACTGCACTTTACGATTTCGGATACGGGTTGGCTCAAGTCTCTTTGGGGGAAACTCTACGGCCAATGGCTCGGCGGCAGTGCCGTGTTTGTCTACGATTTCGACAAATTTGTCGCTTCCGACATCTTAGAAAAAATGGCGACCTATAAGGTCACGACCTTTTGCGCGCCGCCAACGATGTACCGTTACATGATCAAGGAAGACCTTTCCGTCTATGACTTTTCTGCACTCAAGCACTGCACAACGGCTGGCGAGGCGCTCAACCCCGAAGTGTTTGCCGTTTGGCTCAAACAGACGGGGCTGCGCATCTACGAAGGCTTCGGTCAGACCGAGACGACCATCTGCTGCTTTACCGTGGCACCTTGGATGTTGCCGCGCCTGGGTTCGATGGGGGTTCCCTGTCCGGGCTACAACATGATGATCTGCGATGAAAACGGCGACGAAGTTCCGCCGGGCACCACAGGGGAAATCTGCATTCGTGTGGGTGAGGCCAACAAACCCTGTGGCCTATTTTCCGGTTACTTCAAAGACGACGAAGGTACAAAACGGGTCTGGCACGATGGTCTTTATCACACCGGCGACACGGCTTACCGCGATGAAATGGGTTTCTTCTGGTATGTCGGGCGCACAGACGATGTGATCAAGTCTTCGGGCTACCGCATCGGGCCGTTTGAGGTCGAATCGGCGCTGATGGAACACCCGGCGGTGCTCGAGTGCGCGGTCACGGGTGTGCCCGATCCGGTACGCGGATTTGCCGTCAAGGCTACCGTGGTTCTTACGCAGGGCTTTGAGGCCTCGGACGAACTCACAAAAGCGCTGCAAAATCACGTCAAAAAAGTTACAGCCCCCTATAAATATCCGCGCATCGTCGAGTATGTAGAAAGCTTGCCGAAGACCATCTCGGGCAAGATCCGCCGGGTTGAGATCCGCGCGCGCGACGCCGAAAAGACGGAGGGGTAAGCCGGATATAGACATTGCATACATGGCAAAGAACAATGCGGTGGCGGCGAGCTCGACGCCCCAAACACGTTTATTGCGTGGTTTACAGGACGGTCTCTGGCCGTCCTGTAAACCATAGAATCGTATTACGCTGCTAACTAAAACTTGGAGCAAACCAGCTAAGCGTTTTTCTATAAGCAAACGGAGGCCCTTTCGGGCCTCCGTAAAAAATATCTGTGTTTATTGAGGAGGTTGCTGTGGGGGTTGCTGGCCCGGATACGGCGGCTGTTGGGGTGCCGCGCCATAGGGCGGTTGCTGACCCGGCGCGCCATAGGGCGGCTGCGAGGGCGCATTGTAAGGTGGCTGCTGCGGCGCGGCATAGGGCTGCTGCGGCGGCGCGCCATAGGCGGGTTGTTGGGGTGCACCATAGGGCGGCTGTTGGGGAGCGCCATACGGCGGCTGCTGGGGTGCGCCGTAAGCCCGCTGCTGCTGCGCGTTGTAAGCGGCTTGCTGTTGTTGATACTGCGCTGCCTGAGCCGCCTTTTGCGCGGCCAGAGCTTCGGCGCTGACATAGTTGGCTTTGCCGGCCATGTTGCGCGCGATATTGGTAAGCATGGGCATGTTGAACTCTTCCCAGGCCATAGACTTGATCGCGGCCAAGACTCCGAAAACCAGCGCGCCCAGTTTGAGCAGTGTAAAGACCAAACCCAATATGAAAGCGCCGCCAAGCGAAGCGAAGCCCCAAAAACTTCTGGGGAACAAAACAAGATCCAAAATGAAACCGAGGAGGCTCAAAACGCCGGTGACGGCAAAGATGCCCGTGGCCAAGATCGCGTGGAATTTGACCAAACGGCTGCTCTTTTCCGTGAAAAACACGATGAGCGGAAGGCCGCAACAGACAATCTCAATGTACGGGATGAACGCGAAAGCAGCCGTGACACAGTAGATCAGCAGAGCCAGGACACGTGCTTCCAAACCCCAGGAAGAACGATGCGGTGGGTACTTGTAATTCATTGGAAGGCCTCCCTGTTACGAATTTCTTGCGAAAAATTCCAGCCGTAACGCGGTTGCCCGACAGGAAACGCCGTTTCGCGTCGAGGAATTGCGTAAAAGCGACTTCTGGAATTCCTTTCAAAAGCAGTTTATCATAGAGACAAAAGCGTTGCAAGTCCAGAAATGAAATTCTTGTGGATGCCCTTATAAAATGCTGTTCATAAAATCCACAAGCCTCGGGTCGCGCGGAGATTCAAAAACCTCCTGCGCACTGCCGGATTCAACGATCGAGCCGTCGTACATAAAATGCACACGGTGGGCCGCCTCACGCGCAAAGCCCATCTCGTGCGTAACCACGACCATCGTCATGTGATCCGCCGCGAGTGTGCGCATAACCGAGAGCACCTCCGCGGTGAGTTGAGGATCCAGTGACGAGGTGGGCTCATCGAACAACAGCAGTTCGGGCTCCATCATCAGCGCGCGCGCAATCGCCACACGCTGTTTTTGTCCGCCCGAAAGCGCCGAGGGGTAAGCGTCGGCTTTGTCCTTGAGCCCCACGCGCCCGAGCATCGCCATGGCTTGTTCTCGGGCTTTTGTCTTCGAGACGCCTTTGACACATATCGGCGCGCAGGTTAAGTTGCCGAGCACCGTCATGTGTGGAAACAGGTTGAAACTTTGAAACACCATGCCCATTTGGGCGCAGACAACCCGCGCCTGCGCGTCGGGTACATAGAGCCCGTCTTGCAACAGGGGTTTATCTTGGATGATGATGTCACCGGTGCTCGCGGTTTCCAGATGGATCAGGCAGCGCAACAGCGTGCTCTTGCCCGAGCCCGAAGGGCCGATGATCGCGACCGTCTCCCCATGGTGGACATCGAGGTTTACGGATTTTAAAACGTGTAGGTCGCCAAAATATTTGTCGAGATTGCGCACGGAAATGACGGGCATATCGTACCCCCAAGTATAGGGCAACACCGCTCCGGCGTCGCCTTAGCGTTGATCGGTGTATAAGCACTCAGTAGGAATAACGTTTTTCCAAGCGGCGGAACAGATAGGTGAGCCCATAGGTCATCACGAGATAAAATACGGCGACCACGGCAAAGGCGATGGGGTTGACGTCGCGGTTGACGGCGGAACGGGCAAAGTATAAAAGCTCGGTAATGCCGATGGCTGTGATCAGCGCGGTATCCTTGACAAGCGTGATGCACTCATTGCTCACAGGGGGCAGACACACGCGCAACATCTGTGGAATCACGACGCGAAACACCGTGTGCCGCCGTTTGAGGCCGAGAATGCGCGCGGCCTCATATTGGCCTTTATCAATGGACTTGAGGCCCCCGCGAAAGATTTCACAGAAATACGCCGTGTAGTTGAGTACAAAGGTGACACAGGCCACAACGAAACGATCCATAACCAGATATTGCCCAATGCCTGGAATGACAGTAATGCCGTAACAAAAAAAGAAAAGCTGCAAGAGCAGAGGTGTGCCGCGAAACAACCAAACGTAAAACGACAAAAAGCCTCGAGACAGATAACCCCACAACGTCTTTTTATCGCTTGCGCGACCAAACGAAAACAAAAGACCCAGCGGCAGAGAAAACACGATGGTGACTCCGAAGAGCCCCACCGTGTATTTCAGTCCGTCAAGAAGTGAGAATGCGAGTTTCCCGATGTAATCCATAGATCAGTTGTTGGCCATGATATAGCGGCCAACGACTTCGTCGACGACGAAAGCATCGACGCGTCCGGCTTTGAGGTCAAAGAAAGCGGTGACGTTTTCCTTGAGTTGGACAATCTCTTTGACTTGCTCGCCGACGGGATCCTTCATCAGTGCATCGAGCGAGGAAGAACCCTGCTGAAGCGCTACAGTTTTTCCGTTGAGGTCGGCACGTGTTTTGATCGAAGAGCCTTCGGGCACGATGATGACCTGACGGTTGGCGAGATACGGTTTGGCGAAGAACATGGCCTCAACGCGCTCGGGCGTCACGGTCATACCGTTCCAGATGCAGTCGATGCGTCCACTGGCCAGTTCGACTTCCTTGGCATCCCAGTCGATGGGCTGGAGCACGAGCTCAACGCCAAGCTTTTCCGCCACGGCGCGGGCCAGGTCGATGTCAAAGCCGACGATGTTGTTGTCCTCGTCGCGGAAACCCATCGGCGGGAAAGAGTCGTCGAGGCCGAGGATGAGTTTGCCCTTTTGAAGAATCTGATTCAAGGACTCATCACCCGCAGGCGCTTCAGTTTCCTTTAAGTACGCGGCGTCTTTGAGCAGTATGTCTTCCTCAAACCAGGTTTTTGAAATTTTCGCGGCGTCGCCCGAGGCGATCATCTCGTCGAGGATGCGCTGCACTTCGAGGCCCAGCGCGATGTCGCCTTTGCGGAAGCCGATGGCGTACTCTTCCTCATCGAGGCTGTCGTTCAGCACCACGAATTTTTTGGTGGATGTGCCGGAGTTCCCTTGGCACGCTGTCAGAAGACCCATGCAAAGCACCAAAGCGAGCAGCATGGCCACGATTTTGCGCATGTTTTTCATAAACAGTCCCCTCCAGTCTTCTTTTTCAATACGGAATTGAGCAAGTCAAGGCCCAACGCAACCCGTATGACCACACTATATCACGATAACACGTTAAAGTCAACGTCGCTTTGTTTGGGGCGCGGTTAAACGCAATTGTCGTGCCAAACGATTGATTTACTTGGACATTCTTCCGCTTTTAAACGATTTACCTAAGCATTGGCAAGAGAAAAGAGCAAGAATGTGGCATACTAGATGGCGCAATGCCGAGCATCAGCCAAGCGATCCACAGGCATTTCAATGCATTGAACTGGGAGGGACGAAGACATGTGGACCATCGGAGTTTTAGAGAACAAGCCCCAAAAATTATTGCCACTGTTTATCGAACTGAGCGAAATCCAATCCGATTTGGACTTTGTGGCCGTCTCTCCGGCGTGGCTGCGTGAGATGGGAGAGGCGTCAGCTTTGGACGCGCTGATCGTCGGGCCGGATGGCATCGAACTGCCCCCGGTGACCTGTCGGATTGCCGTGTTGCCCGGTCAGACACCTTTGCCCGTGCGTGCCTCTTGTGTGCTGACGTATGGTCTTTCCTCGAAGGAGAGCGTGACCATATCCAGTATGGATGAAACGAAATTGGCGCTGGCGCTCCAGCGCGACCTGATCAACGTCAAAGGGGAACGTGTCGAGCGACAGGAGTTTTTGGTGCCCCGGCTCCATGGTTTTACACGGGAAGAAATTTTGGCGCTCTGGGGCGGATTGCTCGCGGTGGGCTATGACTTGTCCGTAGATCCGTTGATTGCCGGGCGCGAACCGGCCTTGCGGTAGGGGGAAAAGGTGCGGTAAGGGCGGGAAAGGAAAGAGTGGATTTCTAAATCTGGTACTGTGTGGGACAGCTTTGGCATATACATGTCTCAAAGTGAATGAACAAGGGATTCCCTTGGAACTTGAATAGGAAAGCCGAGATTTTCTCGACCTGCGACGCGGGAAGAGAAATGGCTTCCAATTTGAATGCCAAGCGCATTGGGGTTTCCTTGTTTGGGAGAGTGAAGACATGCAAATGTGCAAAAACGAAGTGTCTTTGTGTGGACGAGTCCGACAAGCCCCCGCGTTTTCCCATGAAAGTCACGGGCGGCGTTTTTATGTTGTTATGCTGGAAACAGAGAGGCTGTCTGGCACGGTCGATAGCATACGGCTGCTGATCAACCAGGAACAAAAACTTTCCTGCGCCATGGAAGTTGGGACGTTTTGGCGCGTGGAAGGGCATCTCCGCTCCTTCAACAACAAAACCAGCGCCGGGAGCAAACTCATCATTGCCGTGTTGGCCCGGAACATTGTCCCGGGCGTCGATGGCTTTGAAAATGGCGTGCGCATCACCGGAACCCTCTGCAAAATGCCCGTCTATCGCCGTACACCGCTTGGGCGGGAGATTTGTGACATGATAGTGGCCGTGAACCGACAGCACGGCCGCGCCGATTACTTGCCGGTCATCTCCTGGGGCGCGGGCGCGCGGCAGTGCGCGGCCTGTCGGGTTGGGGATCAGGTGGAGATCGAGGGGCGCATCCAGAGCCGGGAATACATAAAAGTCACGGAAGAGGGCGAGACAACCAAGACCGCGTTTGAAATCTCGGTCAGTCATATACAAATACTCAATTCCCAGCTTGAAACCGAAAAAGAATGAATTGTCGCGTCCGATGGAAGACTGGGTTTCCTTTGTGTTCCATTTCGTAAAAAACAAAACACAAAAACAGTCCCAACATTTACGTTTTAAAACATTTGTATAAGAAATTCATATCACAAATGGAGAAAATTGAAAAGCATATTCTCAAAACAGAAGGTAAAAATACTACTGCGCAAAGAC
>CAYWWF010000120.1:0-6991 GCA_964461745.1 uncultured Oscillospiraceae bacterium
ATCACGAGCACTGCGATTTTTGTATGGATAAATTTATGGAGGCAGAGGGCTGTCTGCACGAAGGATATTGCACCCTCGATGAAAGGTTTTGGGTTTGCCCAGACTGCTTTGAAGATTTCAAAGAGATGTTCCAATGGGAAGTTGTGCAGGGAACCAGTGAGGTGAATGCAAGTGATTGAACCGAACGATTGGAGATTGCAAGGTCAAGAGAATTACTTAACAGGCGTAGAGCTCAAATACGTAAACCCCTACAAGCAATTTTCCGAGACATGGGATCACGATCATTGTGATTTTTGTTGGGAAACCTTTAGTATCTACGAGGGTGATTCACACGAAGGCTATGCCACCCTGGACGAAAAAGCCTGGGTTTGTCTGCCTTGCTTTGAAGATTTCAAAGAGATGTTCCAGTGGGAGGTTGTGGAGACGGAAGGCCAGTGATAAACAAATACCACTTCATAAAAACCCCGAACCCGCCTTTTTCGGCATGGGTTCGGGGTTTTTTCGTTGAGAATTTGGAAACAGTTTGCCGGTTATGGAATAGACTTCGCTTGGTTATGCCATTGGGCCCACTACCGCTGATACGGAATCAACAACATCTTGCCGACCGGTAGCGCCTCTTCCATCTCGAGGCCATTGGCTTCCGCGATGTTCTTCATCGTCGTGTTGTGCATTTTGGCAATCTGCCAGAGGCTCTCTCCGGCATGACTGCGGCGCAATACCGCCGAGGGCACGCCCGAACGGTCTTTCATCTCGCTTAAGTCGGCGTTTACGGCCCAAACCATCGAAAACTCATCCGCACGCGTCATGGTCACATCGAAGTCTACGCCAAACCGAACTTCCATGCCGTCATGCGCCGGAGAGGCCGTGACGTCACCGGCCAGCCGCGCGTACACCTCCATGCCGCCACCCCAGGGAACGTCCATGGGCAGCGCGATCGTCATCCGGCGCGACATGGAATAGAACTGTTCGTCGTCACCGAGATACAGCACCGTGATTTGCGCGTCGGCAGACAGTTCGGTTTTGCCGTCGTCCGTTGTCTGCTGCACTGGCCAGAGCATCACACGCGCGTCCATCACCGAGGCCAAAGACTGGCCGGTCTCAAAGCTCTCGCGAATGTTTTGCCGACGCACATTTTTGTCCACAAGCCGTTTGACCGGGATCATTTTGGAGACCGGTGTTACGTCATAGGAGATCGAATAGAGATCCGAAAGCACACTCACCGTTTTTTCTTCGGACGCCACGGCCTGGGCACAGATTTGCAGTGTGACGCCGAGCGCCCGCGCTTCGCCGCTCATACCGCTGCGCGGTTCGATGTCGAGTCCGCAGAGCTGCAAATGTACATCCACAACGCCGTCTTCGTCCATGCCTTCCATTTCGAGCACATGGGAAAACGGAATGTCTTGATCCAAACGCGCCATGCAGTCGGCCATCTCGGGTTTGCCCGTGTGATAGAGCATATGCAGTGTCGCAATCCCTTTGAGAATGAGCTTGTTGCCAATCGGACGGATGTCCTGCGGCGTTAGAACCACATCGACCTTGAGCACATCGGAGACCGGCGGGCGGCTTGGCGGCACTTCAATGTCTTCCGTGACATTGAAATAACGGTCGGCGACCGCCGTTGTCAGATACACGTTTTGTTCGGTCTTCCAGAGCTCAACGCCGGCGTCCTGCGCTTCCATCACGTCACAGCTCAAAGGCCAATCTGTCGGCTCATACGCGCGCACTCCGAGCTGAACCCCGACGGCGACATTGACTTTCCGCGGGTTGACCGTGCGAGAATCGCAGGTAAGCAACCGGGCTTCCGCTACGACATGGGCGGTGTCCGACAGGCCCGCGTGTTCAAACAGATGAGAAAAGGGCAACGAGAGTTCTACTTTTTTAATGCCTTTTTCTCCCTCAGGCATATAGAGGACCTGTACTTTGACCAGACCACCGAGCTCTACGCCATCCGACCGGAGGTTTTTTTCTTTGAGTACTGTGATGCCCGCGGTATCCACGAGTCGGGCGATGTCGGGATACATATCCGGGACGATGATATCCGCCGATTCTTCTTTGGCAATATGGCCATCACACACCATTTCATAATAACGGATGGTTGTCTTGTTCAAATCCATGGTATCCTCTCCTCATCTGCTCGTGAGGGCATCCCCCCCTATTCCGTTGACTCCCGTTTCTCTCAAAGACGGAAACCCCTGGGGGAAACACGCTCCTGCTTGTATCTGTTTGAGTATATGGTCACGGACGAGTCGATATGACAGTGGATACCGATTTTGAGCGCAAGACCGATAATCTTTAAAAAGACAAGTTTACTCTCGTTATTCCTATTCGTGTTTGGTATTATAACGCGCCGCACACACCGCGGCATAAAGAGGGAAGGGGGCCTACCCTTTCCCTCCCATTTATGTCGCGGTGTGTGCGGCGCGGTCGAAGACTTGATACGCCTTGTTTCAGTAACAGGGCGCGCTCCATTATGCTTCCCGGCGGATGCCAAATATGGCGCGGAGAAACGCACGTAGAAACCTCGGCGAATTGACCACAACGATTTTCATGTGATACACCACCTTCTTTCATAGACTTTGTTTGCCCGTATGGACCCCGTTGTTCGTTTTCTTCGGTTTGGCTGAACCCCTACGAATCTTCCTCCAAACCCTGGCGGCTTTCATCCACAGTTTACAGGAATACTCGTATTTGCATCGGCCACACCCTCAATGAAACAGACAAAAACCGAACAAAAGCAGACCCACCGCCAGAAAAAAACAAACTGCGTTGAAGGGCAGTAGGGAGCCGATCAGCAGTCCCGCCCCGAACGCCGCGATTGCAAGCCCATAGGCTTTGCATTTTCGAAGCATGACGCTTTCTCCTTTATACCAATCTCCGAAGATTGGTATTAGACCGTTCTACTCTCATTATACGGGGCAGCAAAAAAAATGTGACAGACGGAAAGATAATGGATAACAAAATGAAAAAAACTCCGAGAACAACCGCCGTTTCGGCCTCGTCATTCTCGGAGACTTTCTCATAGAACAAGCAACCATTCGCCCCTCAGGGCGATACCCGCCCCGTGAGCACCACCAGCGCCGTACCCTGTACGTCCACAATCACGGTGTCACCCGTGGCGGGCACATTGCTGACCCCGCGCGTGTCGGCGCGTGTGAGCGTTTCGCCGTACAGCGGAAAACGCAGGCCTTCGGTGGTCACGTAAACCTCCCGATCTAGCGGGATCAAGGAGAGGTAGCGGAAAGCGTCGGCCTTCGGGATCACGCGCTTTTCCTCGCGCAGCAGGAACAGTTCCGAGTCGGCGTCCACAAGCCGGGCTTCGGCCCCCCAGTTTAAACAGAGTTCCAGCAGGGCGATGTTGGCCAAAAAGTGATCGGGCCGCACACCACCCAAGCAGCCCAAAAATACAAAGGAACGCACCCCCTGATCCAGCGCGTACGTAAGACAGGCCTGGGTGTCCGTCACGTCCTTGTCACAGGGTAAACGATCCTGCGCGATGCCCTCCGGGATCTGCGTGGAAAGCGAATCCCCGTCGCCGATCCACTGGTGCGGCGTAAGCCCCAGGGCCAGCGCGGATGAGAGACCGCCGTCGGCACAGAGGATTAGGTCGTCCGGATGGAGTTCCGACCGCAAGTAGGAAAGCTCTTCGGACGCCAAAGAAGCGCCCGCGGGCACGAAGGGCACTGCGCCGAAAATCACGCAACGATCAAAGGACATCTCCCTACCTCCTTTGGATCAGGAATGGGGCTGAATCCCCGTTTTTGTCTATATACCCTGCGGTTCGCATACAATGCGAATCCTACCTTTTGCGACAAAACCATTTCCAACGTTGCCCTTCATTGGGTCTGTGTCGCGCCATGTTCCCAGCTTTTGTGGCTTTGACACTGCCGCAAGAGCTTCACATAGCTCTCATGGCGTGTGCGTGCAATGCGGCCATCCTCAACCGCCGCACAAACCCCGCAACCGTCCTCTCCGACATGTCGGCAGTCCAGAAAACGGCAGGGTTCTAACGCCAAACGGCTCTCAGGAAACAGCGACCAAAGGTCTTCGGGTGGAACCAAAACATCGGTCTCCTCGAGCGCAAAAGCCGAGAAGCCCGGCGTATCCACAAGAAACACATCCCCCGACAGCGGGTAGAGCTCGACATGGCGCGTCGTGTGGCGGCCACGCCCGCTCTTTTCGCTGACAGACCCGACTGGCAAATCCAGTTCAGGCGCCAAACGGTTTAAGAGGCTCGACTTACCGACACCCGAGTGGCCCGCAAAGGCCACAACGCGTCCCGACAGCGCGGCGCGCAAATCCTCCACACCCTCACCGGTTTCGGCGCTCACACGCAGGCAGGGGTAATCGGCCCGCGTGTAGGTGTCATACAAGCTGTCACCGGGGTCAAGATCGGTTTTGTTGATCACAATCCAGACAGAGAGCCCCTTTTCAGCGGCGGCCACGGTCAGTCGGTCGAGCAAAAAAACGTCGGTTGCGGGCCGAGCCGCACAGGCGACAAGCGCCAAACCGTCGAGGTTTACCACCGGCGGGCGGATCCAATGGTTACGGCGCGGGTGGATTTCCTCAAGCCGAGCCGCTCCGTCGGGCCAGACGGAGATGGTCACATGGTCCCCGGGCAGGGGTTTTATCCCATCCAGCCGAAAACGACCGCGCGCGCGGCAGGTAAAACGTCGACCTTCGTGAAGCACCTCATAAAAACCGCCGACGCCTTTGAGAATCAAACCGTCATGCGTCTGTTTTGTCATAGGTTCTTTGTCGCGTACAGTGTGCCGTCGATGAAGACCGTGACGACGTCGCCGGGCTGGTAGGTGACGACGTAGATATAGAAGCCGTCGGAGAAATTGACCGTGTCGCTTTTGACTTCTTTGTCGTTGAGCTTAATTACAATGGTACCGGAGCCGGATTGCTCAGGCAGGGGGATGCGCAGCGAGGCCTTTTGTGGCTCGGCCGGTGTCGGTGAGCTCGGCGGCGTGGAACTGCCCACCGGCGGCGGCTCAATGCCACCGGACGGCGGCGGGGCGCTCGGGCTGGTCAGCGGCCCAAGACTCACTTGGATGTGAATCATCGTGCGCTCATCAACTTCCGTTTCCGGGGACTCACTCTGCCAGACGATGCTGCCCGCGGGCATGTCGCTGTCAACACGTGTCGTGTTACCGAGCACGAGATTGTATCGACTCAAAATGCGCTCGGCGTCGGATTCCATTTTGCCGACAAGATCGGGCACTTTGACCTTGCTGACTTTGGGGCCGAGACTGACGACGAGGACAACGGTGTCTCCGGCTTTGATCTCGGAGAATTTCTCAGGAATTGTGCTGATGACCTGGTCGGCAACAAGTTCGGAGTTTTCAAACCGAACCTCGCCGTTGACGAGCCCCATGCGCGTGATTTCAAGCTGGACGCTCTTATAGTTCTTATTCGTAAAGTCCGGCAACGCCACAGGACGGCTACCTAAGCTTACAGTCACACGAATCGTGGAGCCTTTTTTGACCTGTGTGCTCGTCAACGGGTTTTGGTCGATGATCACCCCGGCGTCATAGACGTCCGAGTATTTGCCCTCGCCGTCTTCGACTATCCGAAAGTCCTGATATTCCGTGTTTCCCTCCGCCAGAACATCGGTGAGCATCTTCCCGATCAGCCGCGGCACCGGAACATCCTCCACGGGCTGACTCACCTCACCGGAGAGCACCTGGAAGATTAAAAAAGTCAGTCCGCCGATGAAGATCAGCACGGCCAACACGCCGGTGATCACCGAAAGCGTGCTGTTCTTGCGGCGTCTGCCGTATTCGGCGCGCTCCTCCTCTTCGTTTTCGAAGCGATTTCGGCCAAAACGATGGCCTCGGCGCGTATCTGTCGTATCCTGCGTTTCGTCATAGGCATACTCCTGCGCGGCCGTGTTCGCGTAGTCGGCAGGCGCTTCAGTCTGCCGATGGCGGCTGTGAGAAGACCACTCGAGCAGATCGGGCCCGGTGGGATCAAAGTTTTGCCCTTCGGGCATCGGGCTGGGCGCGCGCCCCTGCGTATAGGGCGGCGACGCGGCAAAGCTTCGCCCGTTCGGTTTCGCGTCGGCACTGCGGCGCGGCGCTTTGTTTCCGCCCCCGGCGGGCACAATCACGGGCGGCAGGGCGCGTGTGGGTTCCTCTTCCTCGGGGCTGGGTTCGGGCTCGGGGTCGGGCGGGAAGACAATACCGGGATTTTTTCGAAACTCCTCGAGGTCGCGCAACATGTCTTCCGCCGAGGCGTAGCGGCGCGGTAGTTGAGAAGCCATGGCTTTGAGCGTGATGAACTCCAGACCCGCCGGGACTTGGTTGTTGACCCCACGCGGCGTCGGCGGCGTGGAGTTGATGTGCTGAATGGCGACGCTGACGGCGCTTTCGCCATCAAACGGCAAGCGGCCGGTCTCCATCTCATAGAGCACAACTCCGACCGAGTAGAGGTCGGAGCGCGCGTCAATGTGGCTGCCGCGCGCCTGCTCGGGGGAAATGTAGTGAACGGAGCCCAAGGTATCCTGCGTCAGGGTGTTTTGCAGCGCGGTCAAACGCGCGATGCCGAAGTCGGCGACCTTGATGCTGCCGTCGCGCAGCAGCATGATGTTGTGCGGCTTGATGTCACGGTGGATGATGCCGCGCTCGTGGGCGTGACTGAGCGCCTTGACGATCTGCGTCGTAAAGTGCAGACACTCGCGCCAGTTGAGCACACCGCGACGGCGAATGTACTGTTTGAGCGTAATGCCGTCGACGAGTTCCATTACGATGTACTCGATGTCACTCGAGCGACTGACGTCGTAAACGGCTACAATGTTCGGATGCGAAAGCATCGCGACGGCTTGGCTTTCGGCATGGAAACGGCGGCTGAACTCTCCGTCGCGAGAGAACTCATCCTTGAGAATCTTGATGGCCACAAAGCGGTTCAGACGGTGGCACAGCGCCTTATAGACCACAGCCATGCCGCCGGTGCCCAAGACTTCCAAGACTTCATACCGGTTGTCCAGCAT